>NZ_JASKYR010000491.1:0-6430 GCF_041028215.1 Streptomyces flavofungini | reverse complement strand
GGCGGGGCCCTGATCGCGCAAGAGCGGGACTGTGCAGACTGTCCATGTTCGGGCCCAGCTTTTGTACACATACGGCTCATGACGGCTTCCGGGTGCGGAGCGATAGCCTTGACCCGTGATCAGCGCGATATCCCGCGGGGGCATGGACGCCCCCGCCCTGCGCCCGGGACACACGGACGACATCCGTGCCCGGGCCCTCGCTGACGCTTCTTCGCGGTACGGCCGACCGAGCCAACCCAGCCATCCGTCAGCGAAACCACCGGAACCAGTGAAATCGCTGAAAATGGCGGAAAGCCGTCCGCTCTTCTTTCACCGCGGCATAACGTCGATTCCGGCCGGAGACCCCGCGCCGCGGCGTTACGTCACATCACTTCCTTCTACGTCACGCAACGGCGCGCGACAGGAGTCAGAGGACAATGCAGACCAAGCTGGACGAAGCCAAGGCCGAGCTGCTCGCGCGGGCCGCCCGGGTAGCTGAGAACAGCCCGGTCGGGGGGCGCCTACCGAGCGGTGCACCGACCGGGACGACGAGCGGGGCCACGCCGGACCAGGACACGGCTCTCGCGTTCCTCCAGCGCTACTACCTGCACACCGCCCCGGAGGACCTCGCCGACCGCGACCCGGTCGACGTCTTCGGAGCAGCCTTCTCGCACTACCGGCTCGCCGAGAACCGGCCCCAGGGGACGGCCAACGTGCGGGTCCACACCCCGACGGTCGAGGAGAACGGCTGGACGTGCAGCCACTCCGTCGTCGAGGTGGTCACCGACGACATGCCCTTCCTCGTCGACTCCGTCACGAACGAGCTCTCCCGCCAGGGCCGTGGCATCCACGTCGTCATCCACCCCCAGGTGGTCGTACGCCGTGACGTGACCGGCAAGCTCCTTGAGGTCCTGCCCGGCGACGCGGGCGGCGAGCGTCCGCACGACGCGCTCGTGGAGTCGTGGATCCACGTCGAGATGGACCGCGAGACCGACCGCGCCGACCTGAAGCAGATCACCGCCGATCTGCTGCGCATCCTCTCCGACGTGCGCGAGACGGTCGAGGACTGGGAGAAGATGCGCGACGCCGCGCTGCGCATCGCCGACGAGCTGCCCGGCGAACCCACCGCCGGTGACCTGCCCGAGCAGGAGGTGGAGGAGGCCCGCGAGCTGCTGCGCTGGCTCGCCGACAACCACTTCACGTTCCTGGGCTTCCGCGAGTACAACCTCACGGACGACGACTCCCTCGCGGCCGTCCCCGGCACCGGCCTCGGCGTCCTGCGCGCCGACCCCCAGCACGACGGCGACGACCACCACCCGGTGAGCCCGTCCTTCAACCGGCTGCCCGCCGACGCCCGAGCCAAGGCCCGTGAGCACAAGCTCCTCGTCCTGACCAAGGCCAACAGCCGGGCGACCGTCCACCGCCCCAGCTACCTCGACTACGTCGGCGTGAAGAAGTTCGACGCCGAGGGCAACGTGGTCGGTGAGCGCCGCTTCCTCGGCCTCTTCTCGTCCGCCGCGTACACCGAGTCCGTGCGGCGGGTGCCCGTCATCCGGCGCAAGGTGCAGGAGGTCCTCAAGGGCGCCGGGTTCTCGGCCAACAGCCACGACGGGCGCGACCTGCTCCAGATCCTGGAGACCTACCCCCGCGACGAGCTCTTCCAGACGCCCGCCGACGAGCTGCGGTCCATCGTGACGAGCGTGCTCTACCTCCAGGAGCGCCGCCGACTGCGGCTCTACCTGCGCAAGGACGAGTACGGACGCTACTACTCCGCCCTGGTCTACCTCCCGCGCGACCGCTACACCACCGGCGTCCGGCTGCGGATCATCGACATCCTCAAGGAGGAGCTGAACGGCGCGAGCGTCGACTTCACCGCCTGGAACACGGAGTCGATCCTCTCCCGTATCCACTTCGTCGTGCGCGTCCCCAAGGGCGGCGAGGTCCCCGACCTCTCCGACGCCGACGTCGAGCGCATCGAGGGGCGGCTCGTGGAGGCCGCGCGCTCCTGGGCCGACGGCTTCGCCGAGGCGCTGACCGCCGAGTGCGGCGAGGAGCGCGCCGCCGAGCTGATCCGCCGCTACGGCCACGCCTTCCCCGAGGGCTACAAGGCCGACCACACCCCGCGCGCGGCCGTCGCCGACCTCCAGCACCTGGAGCAGCTCGGCCACGGCGACAAGGACTTCGCGCTCTCCCTGTACGAGCCGGTGGGCGCGGCCCCCGGCGAGCGCCGCTTCAAGATCTACCGCTCCGGCGGCCAGGTCTCCCTCTCCGCCGTGCTCCCGGTGCTCCAGCGGCTCGGCGTCGAGGTCACCGACGAGCGCCCGTACGAACTGCGCTGCGCCGACCGCAGCCACGCGTGGATCTACGACTTCGGGCTTCGCATGCCCAAGGCGCCCGGCAACAACGGCGACTATCTCGGCGACGACGGCCGCGACCGCTTCCAGGAGGCCTTCGCCGCCGCCTGGACCGGCGAGGCCGAGGTCGACGGCTTCAACTCGCTGGTGCTGCGCGCGGGCCTCGGCTGGCGCCAGGCGATGGTGCTTCGCGCGTATGCCAAGTACCTGCGCCAGGCCGGTTCGACGTTCAGCCAGGACTACATGGAGGACACCCTCCGCAACAACGTCCACACCACGAGGCTGCTCGTCTCGCTCTTCGAGGCGCGGATGTCGCCGGACCGCCAGCGCGCGGGCACCGAGCTGACCGACGGGCTCCTGGAGGAGCTGGACGGCGCGCTCGACCAGGTGGCGAGCCTGGACGAGGACCGCATCCTGCGGTCCTTCCTCACCGTCATCAAGGCGACGCTGCGCACCAACTTCTTCCAGGAGGCCGAGGGCGGCAAGCCGCACAGTTACGTCTCCATGAAGTTCGACCCGCAGGCCATCCCCGACCTGCCCGCGCCCCGCCCCGCGTACGAGATCTGGGTGTACTCACCCCGTGTCGAGGGCGTGCATCTGCGCTTCGGCAAGGTCGCGCGCGGCGGTCTGCGCTGGTCCGACCGGCGCGAGGACTTCCGTACCGAGATCCTCGGCCTGGTCAAGGCGCAGATGGTCAAGAACACCGTCATCGTGCCCGTCGGCGCCAAGGGCGGTTTCGTCGCCAAGCAGCTCCCCGACCCCTCGGTGGACCGCGACGCGTGGCTCGCCGAGGGCGTGGCCAGCTACAAGACGTTCATCTCGGCGCTGCTCGACATCACCGACAACCTGGTGGGGGGCGAGGTCGTGCCCCCGGCGGACGTCGTGCGCCACGACGAGGACGACACCTACCTGGTGGTCGCCGCCGACAAGGGCACGGCGACGTTCTCCGACATCGCCAACCAGGTCGCCGAGTCGTACAACTTCTGGCTCGGCGACGCCTTCGCCTCCGGCGGCTCCGCCGGATACGACCACAAGGGCATGGGCATCACCGCCCGCGGCGCCTGGGAGTCCGTCAAGCGGCACTTCCGCGAGCTCGGCACCGACACCCAGTCCGAGGACTTCACGGTCGTCGGCGTCGGCGACATGTCCGGTGACGTGTTCGGCAACGGCATGCTGCTCTCCGAGCACATCCGCCTGGTCGCCGCCTTCGACCACCGGCACATCTTCATCGACCCCAAGCCGGACGCCGCGACCTCCTACGCCGAGCGGCGCCGCCTCTTCGAGCTGCCCCGCTCCTCGTGGGCGGACTACGACAAGGAGCTGCTCTCCGCGGGCGGCGGGATCTTCCCCCGCTCCGCCAAGGCGATCCAGCTCAACGGCCACATCCGCGCGGCGCTCGGCATCGAGGGCAACGTCGCCAAGATGACCCCGGCCGACCTGATGCGCGCCATCCTCCAGGCCCCCGTGGACCTGCTGTGGAACGGCGGCATCGGTACGTACGTGAAGTCGTCGGCGGAGTCCAACGCCGACGTCGGCGACAAGGCCAACGACGCCATCCGCGTCAACGGCGCCGAACTGCGCGTCAAGGTCGTCGGCGAGGGCGGCAACCTCGGTCTGACCCAGCTCGGGCGCATCGAGTTCGCGCGCGACGGCGGGCGCATCAACACCGACGCCATCGACAACAGCGCGGGCGTGGACACCTCCGACCACGAGGTGAACATCAAGATCCTGCTCAACGCGGTGGTGGCCAACGGCGACATGACCGTCAAGCAGCGCAACAAGCTGCTCGCCGAGATGACCGACGAGGTCGGGCACCTGGTGCTGCGCAACAACTACGCGCAGAACACCGCCCTCGCCAACGCCGTCGCCCAGTCGCCGTCCCTGCTCCACGCCCACCAGCGCTTCATGCGCAGGCTCGGCAAGCAGGGCCACCTGGACCGGAGCCTTGAGTTCCTGCCCAACGACCGGCAGATCCGCGAGCTGCTCAACTCCGGGCGCGGGCTCTCCCAGCCCGAGCTGGCCGTGCTCCTCGCCTATACGAAGATCACGGCCGCCGACGAGCTGATCCAGACGTCGCTGCCGGACGACCCCTACCTCCAGCGGCTGCTGCACGCCTACTTCCCGAAGGCGCTGCACGAGCGGTTCCCCGAGCAGGTCGACGGGCACGCGCTGCGCCGCGAGATCGTCACGACTGTCCTGGTCAACGACACGGTCAACACCGGTGGCTCGACCTTCCTGCACCGGCTGCGGGAGGAGACAGGGGCCTCCCTGGAGGAGATCGTGCGGGCGCAGCTCGCCGCCCGTGAGATCTTCGGCCTCAACAAGGTCTGGGACGCGGTCGAGGCGCTGGACAATGTCGTCGCCGCCGACGTCCAGACCCGGGTGCGGCTGCACTCCCGCCGACTGGTCGAGCGCGGCGCGCGCTGGCTGCTCAACAACCGGCCGCAGCCGCTCCAGCTCGCCGAGACCATCGGCTTCTTCAGCGAGGGCGTCGCCCAAGTCTGGGACGAGCTGCCGCAGCTTCTGCGCGGCTCGGACTCGGAGTGGTACCAGGGCATCCGCGACGAGCTGACCGGCGCGGGCGTGCCCGACGAGCTGGCCCAGCGCGTCGCCGGGTTCTCCTCGGCGTTCCCGGCGCTCGACATCGTGGCCGTCGCCGACCGGATGGGCAAGGACCCGATGGCCGTCGCCGAGGTCTACTACGACCTCGCCGACCGGCTGCGGATCACCCAGCTCATGGACCGCATCATCGAGCTGCCGCGGGCCGACCGCTGGCAGTCCATGGCGCGTGCCTCCATCCGCGAGGACCTGTACGCGGCACACGCCGCGCTCACCGCCGATGTGCTCGCCGCGGGCAACGGCGAGTCCACGCCGGAGCAGCGCTTCAAGGCCTGGGAGGAGAAGAACGCCCCGATCCTGAGCCGGGCGCGGACGACCCTGGAGGAGATCCAGAGCTCGGACTCCTTCGACCTGGCCAACCTGTCGGTCGCGATGCGGACCATGCGCACGCTGCTGCGCACGCACTCGTAGCGGCGTCGGGCGGTAAGCGCCGAAAAGGCGGTAAGCGCAGAGGGGAAGGGGGCGCCCCGGGCCTTGTGGCTCGGGGCGCCCCCTTTTTTCCGTGTCTCGCCCCCTTGCCGTGTCTTTCGTGGCGTGCGCAACGCGGGTGTGCGCCGTGGCGTCTTCGGTAGGGCCTTGGTTGGCTGCCTGAGTGGCGCGGAATGGGTGATGAGATTCGCCATACCGCATCAATTCGGGCATTTGGGCTAAGGTTGGTGAGATTGTCTGACGGAGGTACGAGATCCGCAGCGCGACGACCACGGACCACCGAAGGGCTTGAGTCATGAGCGTGAACACCCCTGAGAACCTCGGCGAGGAACTCGCCGCGCGGCTGCCCGAGTCCTGGGCCGCCACCCCGATGACCGTGGTCATGCCCACGTACAACGAGGCGGGCAGCCTGCCCGGCATGGCCGAGGCCCTGATGGCGCTCCCGCTGCCGGGCCTGCGGCTCCTCGTCGTCGACGACTCAAGCCCCGACGGCACGGGCGCCATCGCCGAGCGCTTCGCCGAGCGGTACGGCAGCGCCCGGATGAGCGTGCTGCACCGCACCGAGAAGGACGGCCTCGGCCGGGCCTACGCGGCCGGGATGGCCCAGGCCGTCGCCGATGGCGCGCACTACGTCCTCCAGATGGACGCCGACGGCAGCCACCCCGCCGCCAAGGCCGCCGAGCTGCTCGGCGTCGCGCTCGCCACCGACGCGGGTGTCGTCGTCGGCAGCCGGTACGTCCAGGGCGGCACGCTCTCCGCCGCGTGGGGCGCCCACCGCAAGCTGCTCTCGCGCTGGGCCAATGTCTACGCGGGCGCGATCCTCGGCACCCGCGTCCGCGACATCACCGGCGGCTTCAACCTCTGGCGCGCGGACGCGCTGCGCGCCATCGACCTCGCCTCCGTGGACAGCGCGGGCTACAGCTTCCAGGTCGAGATGAAGTACCGGGCGCTGCGGCGCGGCTTCGGCGTCATGGAGGTGCCGATCCACTTCGAGGACCGCGTGGTCGGCGAGTCGAAGATGAACCTCATGGTGCAGCTGGAGTCCATCG
>NZ_JASKYR010000490.1:0-6598 GCF_041028215.1 Streptomyces flavofungini | reverse complement strand
GCGGTGCGCGGTCCGTCGGCGGCGACCACGAGGTCGGGCCGGGACACGCCGTGCCGGTGCTCGACGACGAGGCGGCCGCCCCCGGCGGCCTCGTCGTCGCGGACCGAGGAGACCTCGCCGCCGGGGCGCAGACGGTCGGCGGGGAGCGCGTCGGCGAGCGTCCGCAGCAGGTCCGCGCGGTGCAGGACGGTCAGCGGATGACCGAAGCGCCGCTCCAGCTCCGCGTTGTCGGTGCGGGAGAGCCAGCGGCCCGCGCGGTCGCGTACGCCGCCCCCGGTCTCGACGGCTCCGAGGGCGGAGACGGTGTCGGCGAGGCCGAGTTCGGCCAGCGCGCGCAGGGCGTTCGGCCACAGGGAGATGCCCGCGCCGACCTCGGTGAACTCCGGGGCGCGTTCGAGTACTTCTACCCGCCAGCCTCTGCGGTGCAGGGCAACGGCGGTCGCGAGGCCGCCGATCCCGCCGCCGACGATGGTCGCGGCGCGCTGCGACATGGATCCTCGCTCTGTTTCGGGGCCCCGGCCCCCGTCAATTGGGCGCTTTATCGCAACATGTCGACAGGCCCCTGTCAACGTGGAGGAAGACCTCAGACGTGCGTCTCGGGCGGGAAGCCGGTCCAGCGCAGAGCGGCGGGCAGGTGGCGCATGTCGTTGGAGACCAGGACCGTGGCGGGGCGGTCGGGCGGGTAGCGGATGACGGTCAGGGCCGCGTTGGCGTGGTTGAGCCCGAGCCACCGCCACTCCGGCGCGTACAGGGCGTCCCGTACGAGCCAGGCGATGAGGAAGTTGTGGGTCACGACCAGTTCATGGCGGTCCTGGTCACCGGCGACCGGACCGGTGAACTCCGCGAGTGCCCTTCGGGCCAGTACGGGGCCGCGCTCGCGCTCCTCGGGCGTGGCGCCGTCAAGGAAGCGCAGGAAGAGGTCGGCCGAGTCCGGTGGGAGCTCGTCCCGCTGCGGTACGTGGGGGACGTAGTCGCCCGCGGTCTCCGTGACGCGCAACGGGACGTCGCCGAGCCGCTCACCCATGAGGTGCGCGGTCTGCCGGGCGCGGGGCAGCGGGCCGTGGTGGACGGCTGCGAGAGGGACGTCCCGCAGGCGTTCGCCGAGCAGCGCGGCCTGCCGCCGCCCCGCCTCGGTCAGCCCGCTCTCGTCCGGCGTCGCCTCACCGTGCCGTACGAGATAGAGGTAGCGGGAGGCGGTGCCTGTCACGTCGCGGGCTCCTTCGTCGCCACCGCCGAGCGGTGATCCGGTACATCGGTGAGTGATCTTGTACTACGGGAGCTGCCCGCGTCGAGCCGTGCCACGCGTGGCACGTACGGAGGGTGCATGGCCGGGGCACACGGATTGGCCGGAGACGGGCTGCCGCGACCGCTCCCGCCGCAGTACGGTGGACCTCAGTCCGTGGAACCCGTGCGGCCGTCAGCGCGGCGGAGGGGTTCCGGCGATCTCTCGGGTCCGGGGTTGGGCCCTCTCCGCCAGCGGCTGCGTCCAGCGGGAGTCTGTGCCCGCGTCCTGGCACCGAACCGGGGATCGCCCACCGGACTCCGTCTCCTGTCGCCACCTTTCTCGCTCGGTGCACTGCCTCCGAGGTTCGCCATGCGCGGCTATTTCGCCGACGAGCTTCTGCTCATCACTCCTTCCAGCAACGCGGCCGGCGTGTCCCTCTTCGGCGAGGTCGTCGGCACGCACAAGGGGCCGCTGGCCGTCGCACTCGCCGAACAGAGCCTGCGCGCCCAGGAGATCACCGTCGATCTGGCCGGGGTGCACTACCTCGCCAACAGCGCCCTGGAGATCCTCGTCGCGCTGGCCAACAGCCTCAGGCCACCGCGGCGCCTGCTCGTGCGCGCGCCCGCCGGACTCGGGCTGCGGGAGCGGGTCACCGCCCACGGCTGGGACCGGATCGAGGCCCTGCGGCTCATCGACGCCTGACCACCCGGCCCGAAGGGCGGCGGGGCCTTGCCGCCGCGGGAGGCGGCAAGGCCCCGTCCGGCGGCCCGGCTGCCGGGCTCGCCGCCTTCTCCGTGGTGCGGGAACGCCTCTCACGCCCCGCGTCCGGGCCGTCCCGGCCACCACGCGGTGTCGCCGATGTCGCGTACCAGTGCCGGGACCAGGAGGGAGCGGACGACCAGGGTGTCGAGGAGGACGCCGAAGGCGACGATGAAGGCGATCTGGAGCAGGAAGGCGAGGGGAATGACGCCGAGGGCGGCGAAGGTCGCGGCGAGGACGACACCGGCCGAGGTGATGACGCCGCCGGTCGCCGTCAGCCCGCGCAGGACGCCGTCACGTGTGCCGTGCCGCGCGGACTCCTCGCGGACCCGGGACATGAGGAAGATGTTGTAGTCCACGCCGAGGGCCACGAGGAAGACGAATCCGTAGAGCGGCACGGAGGCGTCGGTGCCGCTGAAGCCGAGCACGTGCCCGAAGACCAGTGAGGCGACGCCCAGCGTGGCGACGAAGTTGAGGGCGACCGTCGCCACCAGGAGCAGGGGCATCAGGAGCGAGCGCAGCAGGCCGACCAGGATCACCAGGATGATGGCGAGGATCACCGGCATGATCAGCGCGCGGTCGTGCTCGGCGGTGCGCTGGGTGTCGTACTGCTGGGCGGTGTAGCCGCCGACCAGGCCGTCGGCGCCGTTGATGGAGTGCACCGCCTCGCGCAGCCGCGCCACGGTCCGCTTGGCGGCGTCGCTGTCGGTGGGGTCCTCCAGCGTGGCGTCGAGGCGCACGCGGCCGTCCACGACGAGGGGCTCGCCCGCTCCCGGGCGGCCGGACGCGGTGACCGCCGCCGCCTCGGCCACGCCCTCGGTCCGCTGGACCGCCTTGGTGACCCGGTCGGCCTCGGCGGCGTCGACGATCACGACGGCCGGGTTGCCCGAGCCGCCGGGGAAGTGCTCGCCCAGAGTCTTCTGCGCGGCCACGGACGGCGCGTCGTTGACGAAGATCTCGTCCAGGGGGACGCCCTTGGACTCCAGGGTGGGGGCGAACGCGGCGCACACGCACAGCGCGGCCAGCGTCCACGCCCAGACCTTGCGCGGAGCCCGGTCCACGACGCGGGCCACCGTGCGCCACACTCCGTGCCCGGCCGAACCCTCCGGGGCGGTACGGGGCTTGGCGGGCCAGTACGCGGCCCGCCCGAGCAGCAGCAGCGCCGCGGGCAGGAAGGTGAGGGCGCTCAGGACCGCGCAGCCGATCCCGATGGCGCCCACCGGGCCGAGCGCCCGGTTGTTGGTCAGGTCGCTGAGGAGCAGCGCGAGCAGGCCGAGGGCCACCGTGGCGCCGCTGGCGACGATGGGCCCGGCCGAGCGGCGCAGGGCCGAGCGCATGGCCGCCGTCCGGTCGCCGTCGAGCGCCAGTTCCTCGCGGAAGCGGGCGGTGAGCAGCAGGGCGTAGTCGGTGGCGGCGCCGATGACCAGGATGGACAGGATGCCCTGCACCTGCCCGTCGACGCGTACGACGTCGTGGTCGGCGAGCGCGTAGACGATCGCGCAGGCGAGCCCGAGTGCGAACACCGCGCCGATGATGATGACGAAGGGCAGCAGCAGACTGCGGTAGACCAGCAGCAGGATCAGCAGCACGGTGACCAGGGCGACGCCCAGCAGGATGCCGTCGATTCCGGCGAAGGCGTCGGACAGGTCGGCCTGGCTCGCCGCGGGTCCGGCCAGTTGGGCGGTGGTCCCCGGCACCTTCGCGGCCGCCTCGTCGATGCGGTCGAGGACGTCGGGCAGTCCGTCGCCCAGATCGGGCCGCAGCTGCACGATGCCCTGGAGCGCGCGGCCGTCCTTGGCCGCCAGGGCGGGCGAGGCGCGGCCCGTCGTACCGGGGGAGCCGTCCAGGGAGCGCAGGGCGCGCGAGGCCGCGTCGCGCTGCGCGTCCGTCAGGCGCCGGGCCGACCCGTCGCTCTCCCCCTCGGCGGTCCATACGACGACGGCGGGCAGTGTCTCCTTCTGGTCGAAGGCGCGCTGCGCCTCGATGACCCGGGTCGATTCGGCGTTCTGCGGGAGGAAGGCGGCCTGGTCGTTGGTGGCGACCTCACCCAGCTTCCCGGCGTACGGGCCCAGCACTCCGCCGACGCCGAGCCAGGCGACGAGCAGAACGGCGGGGACGAGCCAGCGGGCGAGGCGTGCACCGGCGGACATGTATCTCCTGATGCTCTTGGTGGGGGCGTTCGGGTACGCGAGTACCTGAATAACTCGGTAGTAAACAATCTCAATGATTGAATCAAATGGCCGGTGGTGTCGTGGGAGCGCCCCCGGGACCGTGTGCGCGTCAGGGGGACGGCGGGCGTACGTCCGAGAGTTCCTCGTTGAGGGAGGTGAGGAACCGCATGACGACGGCCAGCTCCGCGGCGTCGAAGCGGCCGCGGGTGCTCTCCGCGGCGACCGCGAGCGGCTGGAAGAAGGCGCGTGCCGCGGCACGGGCGCTGTCCTCGTAGTGCAGGTGCACGACGCGGCGGTCCCGGCTCTCGCGCGAGCGCCGGATGTGCCCGGCCCGTTCGAGCCGGTCGAGGCAGGCGGTGACGGCGCCGGAGGTGAGGCCCAGATGGGCCCGCAGCCGCCCCGGGGTCATCGGCTCGTCGGCGTCGAGGATCGCGCTCAGGGCCTGGACGTCGGTGGCGTGCAGGTCCTGACCGGCCGCGAAGGCGTGCACCACGCGGTTGAGCTCGCCGTTCATGCGGCGGAGCTGCACCGCGAACGACTGGAGGTCCGTCGTGGTGCCGCTGGGGTGTGCCGGGTCGTCGGTAGGTGCCACGCGAGCAGCCTATAGAGGCTCGGCGCACCGGACGTACCCGGTGCACCGGGGCGCGCTCAGCCGGTCGGCGCGTCCGGGTCGGGGTGATCGGGGCGACGGGTGGAAGAAGCCTGCGGAGGGAGGCCCTTTGTGGTGATCACCTCTTGGGCGACCGTGGCCAGCGGCAGGCGGCTGCTGCGCGCGTGGCGGCGCAGTGTCTCGAAGGCGTCGACGGGGGACATGCCGTGCCGCGCGGCGAGGAATCCTTTGGCCTGCTCGATCATGACGCGGCTCTGGAGCGCCTTGTGCAGCTGTTCGTTGAGGGTGTCGGCCTGGCGGAAGGAGTGGGCGTGGAGCAGGCCGATCGCGGCCGCCTCGGCGAACGCCCGGGCCAGATCGAGGTCGTCGGCGGCCAGCGGGCTCTCGCCGGTGCGCAGCAGGAGCAGACTGCCCAGCGTCTCCTGGCGCAGCCGCAGGGGCACGGCCGCGGCGTGGGTGTAACCGGCGTGCCGCGCGAGGGCGGTGAAGTCGTGCCAGGCGCCGGGCGCGCGGGCCAGGTCGCCGGGGGCGACGGTGGTGCCGGTGGCGTGCGCGTCGACGGCGGGGCCCACCCGCGTGGCCGCGTCGAGGAGCGGGGCCAGGGCGGGATCGTCGCCGTAGGTCACCGGGCCCGGCGTGCCTGTCCCGGGGAAGGCCAGCAGGACCACGGCGTCGGCGACGCCGAGGATGTCGCGGCAGCGGCGGGTCAACTGGCGTACGTAGGCAGTGACGTCGAAGTCGTCGGCCAACGTGTCGGCGAGTTCCACGAACGTGCGGGTGATCGACTCTTCCCTGCTCATCCTCGCCCCTCGGTAGGCCGGCGCACGCCGAGTGCCGCGCAGGCGGACCGGCTCATGAGTCGGCCACGTTCCGTGTCCGGAACAGTACCCTTGATCAATCCGGCGGGCTCCGCTCTTGGTGAGGTGACCGCCGCCCGGTCGCCACCGGAGCACAACATCAGTCGTCAACGGGGTTGCGTGCGGCCACAATCTGTTGTTCGAGGTTACACCTGCGGGGCACTAGGGCAGCGCCCTCGCGAGCCGCTCGGCACCCGGTCCCGCCACCCCGGCGAGGCCCGCCGGACGCCCGGTCGCGAGCAGGAGCAGATCGCCCGCCGGTCCCCGCGCCTCCTCGCCCGCCGCCGTGCCCGTGGACCAGTCCGCGTCGGTCGCCACCAGGCGCACACCGCGCAGGCGTCCGCGCGCTCCGTAGAAGGGGCTGGCCACCACGTGCGCGAGGGCCGCGACGGTCTGCTCCACGGGCATCGGGCGTGCGCGGCCCAGGGGGCGGGCGATGTCCTGTCCGTGGACGAGGACGTCGGTCAGCGGGTCGAGCGGCGCGGAGAGCGGGGCGCGGCGCGCGGAGCCCGCCGTCTCGCGGAACTGTGCGGTGAGTTCGGCGGGGCTGTACCTGGCCGCGCGCTCGCGCGCCGCGTCGCGTTCCATCCGCTCCCAGTTCCCCCGCGCCCGGACCGCGCCCTTGAGGGTGCCGAGCAGGGTCGCGCGGGTCGACAGTGTCAGATGCGCGACCACGTCGTGCACCGTCCAGCCGGTGCAGAGCGAGGCCGCCTTCCACTCCTCGTCGCCGAGTGTGCCGAGGAAGTCGGCGAGGCTCAGACGCTCGGTCCTCGTCCATGCCAGTACCTGGTCACGGTCCATGTCCGGTGCTCCTCACGTGAACGCGGACGGGGCCGCGGCGGTGTCGCGGCGGTGCCCGCCGACGCAGCTATGACCGCCGTACCCGCGCCAACCGATCGGACAGTTCATGTGACCTGCGTCACAGCGAGATGAGTGCGGAGTTCCGACCGGTGTCCACGGGGCCACAGTGGGGGGA
>NZ_JASKYR010000049.1:0-19388 GCF_041028215.1 Streptomyces flavofungini | reverse complement strand
CGCGTCTACCGGTTGGCGACCGCCCGCGCCTACCGGTTGGCGACCGCCTGCTTCACCAGTGTCCTGCCGAAGTCCCACATCAGCCCGCCCCCGCTGTGCGCCTCGTCCATCACGGCGGTGAACGCCCCGACGAAGCGGTCGACCTCCTTCTCCCCGATGGTCAGCGGCGGGATCAGCTTGATGACCTCCAGATGGTCGCCGGAGACCTGGGTGAGGATGCGGTGCTTCTGGAGCAGCGGCACCACCACCATCTGCGCGAAGAGGCCCTTGCGGGCGGCCTGGAGCATCGTCCAGCGTCCGCGCAGCTTCAGCGACCTGGGGCGCCCGAACTCGATGCCGGTCATGAGGCCGCGGCCGCGCACCTCGTGCAGCAGTTCGTAGCGGTCGACGAGGGCGGCGAGGCGGGACCTCAGGAGTTCGCCCGTCACGCGCGCGTTGCGCACGACGTCCTCGTCCTCCATGACGGCGAGGACCGCGAGCCCGGCGGCCATGGCCTGCGCGTTGGCGCCGAAGCTTGCGGAGTGCACGAGCACCCGGTCCATGGACGAGTAGACCTTCTTGAAGATCCAGTCCTTGCCGAGGGTGGCGCCGACCGGCACATAGCCGCCCGACAGCGCCTTGGCGACGCAGACCAGGTCGGGCTCGACGCCCTCCTCGTGCTGGTAGGCGTAGAACGCGCCGGTCCTGCCGAGGCCGGTCTGCACCTCGTCGGCGATGAGCAGCGCCTTGTGGCGGTGCAGCAGCTCCTGGGCGGCGCGCAGATAGCCGGGCGGGGCCTCAAGGACGCCCTTGCCCTGGATCGGCTCGACGATCAGGGCGGCGACGTCGCCCTTCCGCAGCTCCTTGGCCAGCGTGTCGAGGTCGCCGAGCGGGACGGCCGTGTCGGGCAGCAGCGGCGCGAAGCCGTCCCGGAAGCCGTCCTCGCCGTTGACGGAGAGCGATCCCGTGGTCAGGCCGTGGAAGGCGTGGGAGCAGTACAGCACCCTGGGCCTGCCCGTGGCGTAGCGGGCGAACTTCAGGGCGGTCTCGACGGCCTCGGTGCCGCTGTTGCCGAAGAAGACGCGGTCCAGGTGGGGGCTGTGGGTGAGGAGACGCTCGGCGAGCAGACCGGGCAGCGGCTGGCAGTCGAAGCGGGTGAGGTCGGCGAGCGAGGCGTCGAGGACGTCGTGCAGCGCCTTGCGGACGACGGGGTGGTGCCTGCCGAGGCCCATCACCCCGAACCCGGCCAGCATGTCGAGGTAGTCGTTGCCCTCGGCGTCCCAGAAGTACGCGCCCTCGGCCCGTTCGTAGACCTTGTCGAAGCCGATGGTGTGCAGCATGCGCGGAAGCTGGTGGTTGAGGTGCCGGGCGTGCAGTTCGTAGCGCTCGGCGCCCCGCTCGGCGAGGAGGCTGCCGAGGTCGAACTCCTTGGTCATGCGCTGTGCTCCTTGCCTGAACCCTGTGTGTGGACCACGGCACGCGTCGCCCCTCGACCGGCCGCCTCGGCCCCCGTGGCCGTCTCCGCCCTGGCCGCCAGCGTGGCGCTGATCCGTCCGGCGATCTCGACCGGCGTGAGGCCGAGATCGGCAAGGACCTCGCCCCGCTTGGCGTGCGCGAGGAACTGCTCGGGGATGCCGAAGCGCCGTACGGGTACGTCCACCTCGGCATCGCCGAGCGCGAGCGCGACCGCCGCGCCGACACCCGCCGAGCGGCTGTTGTCCTCCACGACGGCCACGACGCGGTGGCGGGCGGCGAGCGGCGGCAGCTCCGGGTCGACCGGCTTGACCCAGCGCGGATCGACCACGGTGCAGCGCAGGCCGCGCTCGCGCAGCAGCCCGGCGGCCCGGAGGCAGACCGGCGCCATCACACCGACGGCGACGAACAGCACATCGGGAGCGTCGTCGGCGCCCTCGGCCTCCCCGGCGTCCCTGAGCAGCACGTCCAGGCCGCCGATCCGGTCCACGGCGGGGATCGCGGGGCCCACGGACTCCTTGGGGAAGCGGACGAGGGTGGGCGCGTCGTCCACCGCGACGGCCTCCCGGAGCTGGGCGCGCAGCTGGTCGGCGTCGCGCGGCGCGGCGATCCTGAGGCCGGGCACGACCTGGAGGATCGACAGGTCCCACATGCCGTTGTGCGAGGCCCCGTCGACACCGGTGACCCCGGCGCGGTCCAGGACGAACGTGACGCCGCAGCGGTGCAGCGCGACATCCATCAGGAGCTGGTCGAAGGCGCGGTTGAGGAAGGTCGCGTAGACCGCGACGACCGGGTGGAGGCCGCCCGTGGCGAGCCCGGCGGCCGAGACCGCCGCGTGCTGTTCGGCGATGCCCACGTCCCAGACCCGGTCGGGGTAGGCCGCGGCGAACTTGGCGAGGCCCACGGGGCCCAGCATCGCGGCGGTGATGGCGACGACGTCCTTGCGCTCGGCGCCGATGCGGACGATCTCGTCGCCGAACACCGAGGTCCAGGAAGGGCCGTTGGAGGGGGCGAGCGGCTCGCAGGTGAGCGGGTCCATCACGCCGACGGTATGGAAGCGGTCGGCCTCGTCGGCGAGGGCGGGCTCATAGCCCCGCCCCTTCTCGGTGAGGCAGTGGATGAGCACGGGGCCGTGGAAGCGTTTCGCCCGGCGCAGCGCGGACTCCACGGCGGCCGTGTCGTGGCCGTCGATGGGCCCCACGTACTTCAGCCCGAGGTCCTCGAACATGCCCTGCGGCGCGAAGGCGTCCTTGAAGCCCTTCTTGGCGCCGTGCAGGGACTCGTACAGCGTCCGTCCGATCACGGGGGTGCGCTGGATGATGTCCTTGCCCCAGGCCAGGACCTGTTCGTAGCTGTCGGTGGTGCGCAGCGTCGCGAGGTGGTCAGCGAGGCCGCCGATGGTGGGGGCGTAGGAGCGTTCGTTGTCGTTGACGACGATGATCAGCGGCCGGTTCTTCGCCGCCGCGATGTTGTTCAGCGCCTCCCAGGCCATGCCGCCGGTGAGCGCGCCGTCCCCGATGACGGCGACCACGTGGCCGCGCTCGCCGAGGACCTGGCGCGCCTTGGCGAGGCCGTCCGCCCAGCCGAGCGCGGTCGAGGCGTGGCTGTTCTCGACGATGTCGTGCTCGGACTCCTCGCGCGAGGGGTAGCCGGAGAGGCCGCCCTTGCCGCGCAGCTTGGAGAAGTCCTTTCGCCCGGTGAGGAGTTTGTGCACATAGCTCTGGTGGCCGGTGTCCCACACGATGCGGTCGACGGGCGACTCGAAGACCCGGTGCAGGGCGATCGAGAGCTCGACCACCCCGAGGTTGGGTCCGAGGTGGCCGCCGGTCCGCGCGACGGCGTGCACCAGGAACTCCCGTACCTCCTCGGCCAGTTCCCTGAGCTCGGCCCCGGTCAGCGCCTTGAGATCGCGCGGCCCCCGAATGGTGTCGAGAATCGTCATGCTCGGGCCCCCTCTCTGCCAGTTCTCAGATCAACGTCTCCACGCTCTGCGGCTCGGGTACGGTCCTACGAGGTGTCCGCGGACCACCGCGGACACCTCGTCACGACGTCACGACGTCACCCGCGGTTTCCGGAGACCGTCTCGCGGGCGGCGCGGATGGACTCCTTCAGGGAGCCCATCGTGGCGAGGACGGCGGTCGGTTCGTAGCCGCAGTGCGCCATGCAGTTGGCGCAGCGCGGGTCCTTGCCGCGGCCGTACTTCTCCCAGTCGGTCTCCTCGATGAGTTCGCGGTACGTGGGGACGTAACCGTCGCTCATCAGGTAGCAGGGGCGCTGCCAGCCGAAGAGGGAGTAGTTGGGAATCGCCCACGCCGTGCACGGGAAGTCCGCCTTGCCTTCGAGGAAGTCAAGGAAGAGCGGCGAGTGGTTCAGCCGCCAGCGCCTGCGGTTGCCGCCCGCGAAGGCCTTCTTGAACAGCTCCCGGGTCTGCTCGACGCCCAGGAAGTGCTCCTGGTCGGGGGCCTTCTCGTAGGCGTAGGCGGGCGACAGCATCATCTCGTCGACCTGGAGGTCGTCGTTGAGGAAGTTGAGGACCTCGATGATGGTCTGCGGGGTGTCGGTGTTGAAGAAGGTGGAGTTGGTGGTGACGCGGAAGCCCCGGCGCTTGGCCTCCTTGATGGCCTCCACCGCCTCGTCGAACACGCCCTCCTTGGCGACCGACTCGTCGTGCCGCTCGCGCATGCCGTCGATGTGCACGGCGAACGCGAAATACGGCGAGGGCTTGAATGTGTCCATCTTCTTGCGGAGGAGCATGGCGTTGGTGCAGAGGAAGACGTACTTCTTCTTCGCCACCAGCTGACGCACGATCTCGTCGATCTGCGGATGCATCAGCGGCTCGCCGCCCGCGATGGACACCATCGGCGCACCCGATTCAAGGACGGCGCCCACCGCCTGGGCCACCGGCATGCGCTGCTTGAGCACCCCGGCCGGGTGCTGGATCTTGCCGCAGCCCTCGCACTTGAGATTGCAGGCGAAGAGCGGCTCCAATTCGACGATCAGCGGGAATTTGTCGCGCTTACGGAGCTTCTGTTCAAAAAGATAGGTAGCGACCTTGACGGACTGGCGCAGCGGCATGGCCATCTGGCTCACCTCCGGGGGAGCAAAGAAGAACGGTGCCATTCGAGGAAAGCGGGAAGCACGGCACGGAGAACGCGGAAAGCCGATATTCCACCGCGCACCGTGCCGATACGGACGAGTTCGTGCTGTGGGGCGTCCACGACCACCCGGACGGCGGCAACGGGCCGCTGTCCGGCGCGCACGGCGCGGCGCAGTGTCGCCGCGGACTCCATGTCCACGGCGACGGCCCCGGCGGCTAGCAGCTCACCGCGTTCGGCGCCGCGGACGACGTGGCCGGAGCCGATGAGCGGTCCGGTGTGCACGGTCCGCCCCGGCAGGGCCCGGCCCAGCTCCCTGACCAGGAGGCCGGTGCCCGTGCACGGCGTGGCGCCGTACGTGTCCCTGGTCTCGTCGGCGACGACGAGGTCACCGGGGTGCATGCCGGGCGCGAGGCCCGCGCAGAAGCCGGTGGCCACCACCGCCGCGTCGCGCAGGGGCCCCTCGGCGAGGGCGCCCGCCACGGCGCGTTCGGCGTTGGCCGGTCCCATGCCGGTGCGCAGCACGGTCAGGGCACCCGGGGCGCCGCCGCGGTCGCCGGTGCGCAGGGCGAGCCGCTCGATGCCGAGCGCGCAGGCGACCAGCAGCGGTGCGGTGCCGGTCCCGCGGGCCGGGGCCCCCGCCATCAGCTCCCCTTGCCGGCGTGTCCGGAGCCGGCCGGGAACGGTTCTCCGTTGACGTACCGGCCGAGGGCGGTGAGCGGGAACACCTGGCGGTAGAGGTGGTAGTTGATGGAGAAGTCCCAGGGGAAGCCGGTGCCGGTGAAGTACGGCTCGTCCCAGGAACCGTCGGGGAGCTGGGTCTCGGCCAGCCAGGCGATGCCGCGCCGCACGGACGCCGTCTCGTGCTCGCCCGCCGAGAGCAGCGTGAGCAGCGCCCAGGCGGTCTGGGACGCGGTCGACGTGCCGTGTCCCACCCAGCCGCGGTCGCGGTAGGAGCGCAGGTCCTCGCCCCAGCCGCCGTCGTCGTTCTGCACCGACTCCACCCAGCGCACGGCCCGCCGGATCGCCGCGTGCGAGGCGGGCAGACCGGCGGTGACAAGGGCGGGCACCACCGAGCCGGTGCCGTAGAGGTAGTTGACGCCCCAGCGGCCGAACCAGGCGCCGTTCTCCTCCTGTTCGGCCAGGAGCCACTCGATGCCGCGCCGGGTGCGCGGGTCGTGGGACCTGCCCTCGACGGCGAGCATCTCCACCACATGTCCGGTGACGTCGGCGGAGGGCGGGTCGATGACCTCGCCGAAGTCGCAGAAGGGCAGGCGGTTGGGGAAGGGGCTGGTGTTGTCGGCGTCGAAGGCGGCCCAGGCGCCGTTCCTCGACTGCATGCCGAGGGTCCAGCGCGCCGCGCGCTCGATGGCGTTCTCCACCCTGGCCTTGTCGGGGTGGGCCACCCGGCGCAGCGCGAGGGCCACCTCCGCGGTGTCGTCGATGTCGGGGTAGTTGTCGTTGTGGAACTCGAACGCCCAGCCGCCGGGGGCGAGGTGGGGCTTGCGCACCGCCCAGTCGCCGGGGCGCGTGATCTCCTCGCCCAGCATCCACTCCGCCGCCCTGATGAGCTGCGGGTGATCGGCGGGGAGACCGGCGTCGGCGAGCGCGATGGTGGCGAGGCAGGTGTCCCACACGGGTGACTGGCAGGCCTCGATCATCCGGGCGCCGTCCTCGCGCCACACCGCGAACCGGTCGAGCGAGGCGAGCCCGGCCTTGAGGACGGGGTGTTCCAGGTCGTAGCCGAGCAGGTGCAGTGCGATGATCGAGTACACGGCGGGCGGCTGGATACCGCCCCAGCAGCCGTCGTTCTCCTGGCGCTCGATGATCCAGCGGGCGGCGCTGTTCATCGCCGCCCGGCGCAGCCTGCGCGGGGCGACCTTGTGGTAGACGTGCAGCGCCTTGTCGATCCGTTCGAAGACGCCGTCCCAGCTCGCCGCGGGCGCGAGGGGCTTGGCGGGGCGCGGGACGCGCGCGTCGACGTGCAGTTCGTCCAGGGCGAAGGGTGCCGGGCGCACCGGCCGCTTGGCGGAGACGACGGTGAGCGGCACTATGGTCTGCCGCGCCCAGCAGCCGAAGTCGTAGATGTTGAGCGGGACCCACTTGGGGAAGTAGATGATCTCCGGCGGGAGTTCGGGCAGGTCGTCCCAGCTCCACCAGCCGAAGAGGGCGAGCCAGATGCGGGTGAAGACCCGGCTCTCCGCGATGCCGCCCCGGCCCCTGATCCACTCGGCGGCCCTCGCCATGTGCGGGTCGTCCGGCCGGTCGCCGGCCAGGCGCAGCGCGACGTACGCCTCGATGGTGGTGGAGAGTTCGCCGGGGCCGCCGAAGAACGTGGCCCAGGTGCCGTCATCGCGCTGCTCGCCGCGGATGAAGAGCGCGGCGGCGTGTGTGGTGTGCTCGTCCCTGATGCCGAGGAACTGCCGCAGGAGGAGGTCCTCGGCGTCCATGGTCACATTGGTCTCGAGGTCGCCCTTCCACCAGCCCTCGGCGTCCTGCCGGGAGAGCAGGAAGCCGGTGGAGCGCCGGATGGCCCGGGTGGCGGCGTCTTTCGTACCCTCCGTCGGTGGCGTCGCGGCATGGGTATCGGTGGTCTGGCTGGCCGAGGCTGCGCGGGGCGTGGCCGCTCCGGTGCTTCCGTCGGTCGTCGCTGTCATGGCTTCCCCTTCGTGCAGTGCGGTAGGTACCTCTGCTGTGGGTCCGCCGTCGGCCGACGCGGTGCGCCGGCCGGCGACTGCGAGTCATATGCGGCCGATAGTGATCATCTCTTTCGTACGACGACGAAGTCGGCGAGTGCGACGAGCTGCGCCCGCACCCGGTCCGGCATCTCAACGGTGTCCAGCGCCTCGATGGCCACGCTGTGCTGGCGGCGGGCCTCCTCGGCGGTCCAGCGGCGGCCGCCCGCCTCTTCGATCAGGGCGGCACGCGCGGCGAACTCCTCCTCGGAGAAGCTGTCGAAGTCACTGCTCTTGGCGTCGGCGGCGAGCAGCTCGCCGAGCTGCTCGGAGGCGGGTCCGCCCGCGGCGAGCGCGGCCACCACCGGCAGCGACTTCTTGCGCTGGCGCAGGTCGCTCCAGGTCTGCTTGCCGGTGGACTCCGGGTCGCCCCAGATGCCGAGCAGGTCGTCCACGGCCTGGAAGGCGAGGCCCAGGTGGTAGCCGTACTTCTCCAGGACGTCGGCGGTGCGGTCGTCGGCGCCGCCGAGGACGGCACCGATGGAGACGGCGCAGGCGAGCAGGGCGCCGGTCTTGTTGCCCTCCATCTCCAGGCACTCCTCGACGGTGACCCGCTCGCGGTGCTCGTAGGAGATGTCCTGCGCCTGACCGTCGATCAGCGCGCGGGTGGCGGTGGTCAGGCGGCGCGTGGCGCGGCCCGCCTCGACGGTGCCGATCTCCAGGAGGATCTCGTTGGCGAGCGCGAAGAGGGCGTCGCCGACGAGGATGGCCTGGGCGGGGCCGTGCACCTTCCACACCGTGTCGCGGTGGCGGCGCTGCTCGTCGCCGTCCATCAGGTCGTCGTGCAGGAGCGAGAAGTTGTGCACGAGTTCCACGGCGACCGCGCCGGGCACGCCGACCTCGGGGGCGGCGCCCGCCGCCTCGGCCGAGAGCAGGGCGAGCGCGGGGCGCACGGCCTTGCCGCCGTCGCCGTCGGACGGGTTGCCCGCGGCGTCGATCCAGCCGAAGTGGTAGGCGGCCACGGTGTCCATGGGGGGAGCGAGGCGGTCCACAGCGGCCCGCAGCACCGGGGTGGCCAGGGTCCTTCCGCGCTCCAGCAGTGAGGTCACGTCCACCGTGTCGGCAGCCGATTCGGCCGAGGGCACAGTCGGCACAGTTTCTCCTCTGATTCCGGTGCTTGGTCCCTGGGATTCTGACCCCAGGAGGTCGAGCTTCACGCCGCCGCCTCCTCGAATGCGAAGAGATGGTCACGGGGGCGGTCGAGTGCGGAGAGGGCGGCCTCGGCCGCGCCGATGCCGCTGCGCACGGCGCTCTCCATGGTCGCGGGCCAGCCGGTGGCGGTCCACGCGCCCGCGAGGTACAGGCCGCGGGCCCTGGTGCGCGCGCCGGGCCTGAGCCTGCCGACGCCCGGCGTCGGCGCGAAGGTGGCGGTGCGCTCACGGGTGACGAAGAAGTCCCGCACCTCGGCGCCGTGCGCGGCGGGCAGCAGCCGCTCAAGCTCGGGCAGATAGCGCTCGCGCAGGGCGGCGACGGGCACGTCGATCTCGTCCTGGGCCGCGGACTGGGAGAGCGCGAGGTACTGCCCCTCCTGGAGTCCGGAGGCCTCGGTGCGGTCGAAGACCCACTGGACAGGGGTGCCGAGGGCGGCGAAGAACGGCCGCTTGAGGACCTTCCTGTCGTACACGACGTGCACGTTGAGGATCGGCGCGTCGTCGATGTCCAGGAGCCTGTCGGGCTGGTCGAGGGCGCCGTCGGGGAGCAGGTCGTGTGCCTCGCGCTGCGGTACGGCGAGGACGACGGTGTCGGCGTCGACGCTCTCGCCGGGCACGTCCACCCGCCAGCCGCCGTCGTCCGTACGGGAGAGGGCGGTGACGCGTGTCCTGACCTCGGTGCGGACCCCGGCGGCGTCGAGCGCGCGGCGGGCCAGTCCGTCGTGCAGGTCGCCGAGCGGCACCCGGGACCAGCCGATGTCGGCGGCCCCGGGATCGGAGAGCAGCCCGGTCTTGAACACCATGGCGGCGAGCCCGAGCGAGGCGTCACCGGCGACGGCGTTGAGCGTGGCGACGCCCACGAGGTCCCAGAGGGCCTCGACGGCGCGCGGCGACTGGCCGTGCCGGGCCAGCCAGCTGCCGAAGTCCTGGGTGTCGAGCAACGGGTCGGCCGGGTCCAGGGCCTTGAGGGCGAGCGCGGCACGCCCGACCTGGGCGCGCTCGGCGAGCGAGAGATGGGGGTAGGTGGCGAGGCTCGCCGCCAGGTGCAGCGGCACGGGCAGTGCGGCGCGGCGCAGCCGTCCCAGCCGGTTGCGGTCGGCGTCGAGGACGGGGACGTCGAGACGTTCCTGCAGGGGCGCGAGGTGGGCGCCGCCGACCCGGTCGAGGAACCAGCGGTAGGCGGTGCAGCAGCGCAGATAGACGTGCTGGCCGTTGTCGACGGTCAGGTCGCCGCGGCGGAAGGAGAAGGCGAGGCCGCCGAGGCGCGGCCGTCCTTCGAGGAGCGTCACGCGCAGTCCGGCGTCGGCGAGGGAGAGTGCGGCGGTGATCCCCGCGAGCCCGCCGCCGATCACTACGGCCGCCCCGCCGGGGCGGCCACCGGTGTCCGCGGGCGGCTCTTCGGGCCGCTTGTCGTCGCTGTTCACGCACCCTCTCCTTCGACCGTCGCAGTCTGGGACGCCACCGTCGGGCGGAGGGTTGCCCGCCGCTTCGCGGGAGCCGCCGCGGCCGCTCCGCACGCACTCCGGACGCGTCTCACGCGCGCCTCCTGAGCGTCTGCCGTGACACGTGGCGGGTGTCGAGGCCGGAGAGCCCGCGCACGGCGACGTACGCCTTCTCGCGGCCCGGCAGGGAGACGCGGCCGCGCAGGACCGCCTCCGGTTCGCGTTCGATGCGGTCGAGCAGGCGGCGGTAGATGCCGGCCATGGCCGCGACGCAGGCGCCGCTGCGCCGGTCGAGCATGGGCAGCAGGCGGTAGCCCTCGGCGAACAGGGCGCGGGCCCGGCGGACCTCGAAGTGGACGAGTCCGGCGAAGTCGGAGCCCGCGGGCGGCTCGGAGCCCGCGAACCCGGCGGAGCAGCCGAACTTGGCGAGGTCCTCGGCGGGCAGGTAGGTCCGCCCGTCCCCGGCGTCCTCGCGCACGTCGCGCAGGATGTTGGTGAGCTGGAGCGCGAGGCCGAGCGTGTCCGCGTACTCGGACGCGCGCTCGGCGTGCAGCGCTCCCCGCTCGGTGCCGAACACGCCGAGCGAGAGCCGTCCGATGGCCCCGGCCACACAGCGGCAGTAGACCTTCAGGTCCTCCCACGTCTCGTACGTCTCGCCGCGCACGTCCATCAGGACGCCGTCGATGAGTTCGTCGAGGCCGCCCATCGGGATGGGGAAGTGCGCGGCGGCGTGGGCGAGGGCGACCGCGACCGGGTCGGTGTCGTCCTCGTCGACCGCGCCCTTGCCGATGCGGGCGAGCAGCGCGCGGGTCTCGTCGAGCCGGTCCGCCTTGACGCCGGGCGGCAGGTCGCCGTCGCCGATGTCGTCGACGCGCCGCGAGAGGGCGTAGAGCGCGGACATCGCGCGCCGCTTCGGCGGCGGCAGGAGCCTGATGCCGTAGGCGAAGTTGCGTGCCTGCTGTCCGGTGACGGTCTCGCAGTAGCTGTACGCGGCGAGTACCGGCGCGGACAGCTGTGGTTCTGTTTCCACGGCCCGGCTCACCCCTCTCCTCGCAGAACCGCCCCGGCCTCGCGCAGCAGGCGGGGCTTGGTGGGCTTGGGTGGTCCGGGCAGTACGTCGTATCCCGCGGCGACGATCGCCCCGACCGCCGCCCTCCCCCCGGCGACGAATCCGGCGAGCAGCAGTTTCAGCCTGCCGTGGACGCTACCCACCAGGGGGGTGCCTTCATTCAGGAGGCCGCGGGCGCGTTCTGTTTCGTATGCGACCAGCGCGCGCACCGATGCGCCTGCGGTGGGCGCGGCCAGGTCCGGCTCGCTGACGTGGAAGCGCTTCATGTCCTCGATGGGCAGGTAGATGCGGTCGCGCCGGAGGTCCTCGGCGACGTCCTGGATGTGCTCGACGATCTGGAGGCCGGTGCAGACCGCGTCGGAGCGGCGGACCCGCTCGGGGGTCTCCGTGCCGGTGATGGCGAGGACGAGGCGGCCGATGGGGTTGGCCGAGAGGGCGCAGTACGCCCTGAGGTCGTCGTAGGTCTCGTACCGCCCGATCTGCTGGTCCTGGCGGTTGGCCGCGATCAGGTCGAGGAAGGGGGCGAGTGTCAGGGTCCCGCGTCCGGCGGGGGCGGCGAGCGAGCGCACCAGCGGGTGGCCCGCGCCCCCGCCGCCGAAGACCGCGCGCAGGTCGGCCTCGACCGCGTCGAGCATCCGCGAGGGGTCCGCGGCACCGGCGGGGTCCACACCGAGGTACCCGGCGTGACCGGCCCCGGGGTCCAGGTCGCCGTCGCCGATGTCGTCGATGAGCCGCACGACGCCGTAGACCGCCATGAGGTCGTCGCGCCAGGCGCGGGGCAGGAAGAAGGGGGCCACCGGGAAGTTCTCGTCCGCGGCCTTGTCGAGGACGGCGGAAGCATCGCGGAGCCGGAGATCATCCGTAGCCATTGCCGTCACATCTCCCGTTCTACACTGCCGACCCAATACATCCTATTTCGGACACGCCGCCCAGCCCTGCCCGAGGCCGGCCGTGCTCCGGGGGTGAGGCGCCGCGCCATATCGCCCCACTTGCCGCGAATCAGCACCGGTACAGCTTACGTTGTACAACCCATCCCGCATCGTCGGGGGTGTTCGGCACATCACAACAACACACCGATTGGCGTCAACCTTCCCTCTTTCACGGGGAGTTGAGCGGCGGGTGTGGCTCCAGGGGCGCGTGAACACGACAGGGCCCCGCCGGATGCGTCCCGGCGGGGCCCTGTCGTCGAACGGGTGACTTCCCGGTGGCGCAAATGGGCTACTTGCCCGTGAACTTCTCGTACTCCTTGATGACCTCGTCGGTCGGTCCGTCCATGCGCAGCTCGCCGCGTTCCAGCCAGAGCACGCGGTCGCAGGTGTCACGGATGGACTTGTTGTTGTGGCTGACGAGGAAGACCGTGCCGGCCTCCTTGCGGAGCTCGCGGATGCGGGCCTCGGAGCGCTTCTGGAACTTGCGGTCACCCGTGGCGAGCGCCTCGTCGATCATCAGGACGTCGTGGTCCTTGGCCGCCGCGATGGAGAAGCGCAGGCGCGCCGCCATGCCGGAGGAGTAGGTGCGCATCGGCAAGGTGATGAAGTCGCCCTTCTCGTTGATCCCGGAGAAGTCGACGATGTCCTGGTAGCGCTCCTTGATCTGCTCCCGGGACATGCCCATGGCCAGGCCGCCGAGGATGACGTTGCGCTCGCCGGTCAGATCGTTCATCAGGGCCGCGTTCACCCCGAGCAGCGAGGGCTGGCCGTCGGTGTAGACCTTGCCCTTCTCGGCGGGGAGCAGTCCGGCGATGGCACGCAGCAGCGTGGACTTGCCCGAGCCGTTGGAGCCAATCAGGCCGATGGCCTCGCCGCGGTAGGCGGTGAAGCTGACGCCGCGCACGGCGTGCACCTTGCGGACGCCGCGCTCCTCGCCGCGCCGGAGCATGCGGCTCAGGGCGGAGGTGGCGCTGCCCTTGCCCGTCTTCGCGCCGTTGACGCGGTAGACGATGTGCAGCTCGTCGGCGATGACGGTGGGGATGTGCCCCTTCTCGGTGATCTTCTCGTCCGTCTTTTCGTCAGCCACGGCCGTAGCGCTCCTCAGCCTTCCAGAAGTACACGAAGCCGACCACGCCGAGCACGACGGCCCAGCCCAGGGCGAAGGCCCACACGTGCGGCGGCAGGTAGGAGGAGTCGTACTTGTCGATCATGGCGAAGCGGATCAGGTCCATGTAGATGGAGGCCGGGTTCCACTGGAGCACGTCGCCCACCCAGCCGGGCACGCCCTCCTTGGTCGCGAGCATCGCGGGGATGCTGAACATGACGCCCGAGGCGTACATCCACGTCCGCATCACGAACGGCATGAGCTGGGCCAGGTCGGGCGTCTTGCTGCCCATCCGGGCGAAGATCAGCGCCAGCCCCATGTTGAAGACGAACTGGAGCAGCAGCGCGGGCAGCACAAGGAGCCACGACAGGGCCGGGAAGATCCCGAACGCGCACATGATCACGACAAGCACGATCATGGAGAACAGGAGCTGCTGGAGCTGCTGGAGCGCGAAGGAGATCGGCAGCGAGGCCCGCGGGAAGTGCAGGGCCCTGACAAGCCCGAGGTTGCCGGAGATCGCCCGCACGCCCGCCATGACCGAGCTCTGCGTGAACGTGAAGACGAAGACGCCGGTCACCAGGAAGGGCACGTAGATCTCGTGCGGGATGCCCTCCCTCGCGCCGAGCAGCAGGCCGAAGATGAAGAAGTAGACCGCCGCGTTCAGCAGCGGCGTCGCCACCTGCCAGAGCTGGCCGAGCTTGGCCTGGCTGTACTGGGCGGTCAGCTTCGCCTGGGAGAAGGCGAGGATGAAGTGGCGGCGTCCCCAGAGCTGGCGGACGTACTCGAAAAGTCCGGGCCGGGCGCCGCTGACGGTCAGACCGTACTTGGCGGCGAGCTCGGCGCGGGAGAGCCCGTCATCGGGCGACGGGGGCGCGCTCACCGCGACTCCGCCGTCATGCGTTGTCTCACTCACGAGTGGAAACTTTCGTCTTCGAAAAGCGCAGCCGGTCGGGCGTAGGCATGGGCCAGGGACCGGGGTATGGCCCAGATGGTCTCAGACCCGAGCTTGTCAGATGACGGGAGGGCGGCCCAGTCGGGTCAGCCGCCACACCGTACGCCACTTCATGGGCCTGCGCGGGCCGCAGGGCGTGGTCCAGCCCTCCTTGAAACCGCCGAACCAGGCCTTCAGGGCCGGACCCGAGGGGCGCCGGGCGAGGGTGAGGAGCAGCCAGACACCGAGGTAGACCGGGACGAGCGGTGCCGGAAGGTTTCGCCGGGCCAGCCAGACCCGGTTGCGGGCCACCATGCGGTGGTAGACCGCGTGCCGCGAGGGTGCCGTCGTCGGGTGCAGGAGCACCATGTCGGAGCGGTAGTCGATCATCCAGCCCGCGTTCAGCGCGCGCCAGGCCAGATCGGTCTCCTCATGGGCGTAGAAGAACTCGCCCGGAAGCGGACCCACCTCCGCGATGACCTTGGTGCGCACCGCGTTGGCGCCGCCGAGGAAGGTGGTCACGCGCGAGGACCGCATCGGGTCCGAGGCCCGCAGCCGCGGCACGTGGCGCCGCTGGGTCTCCCCCGTGTCGGGGTCGGCGATGCGGAAGCTGATGATGCCGAGATCCGGGTCGGCCGCGAAGGCCTCGCGGCAGAGCCGGGCGGTGTCCATGGTGGCCAGGAGGCCGTCGTCGTCCAGGAAGAGCAGGATGTCGACGTCGGTGCCGCCCGGGCCGAAGGCCTCGATGCCGACGTTGCGGCCGCCGGGGATGCCGAGGTTCTCCGGCAGCTCCACGGTGCGCACGCCCTCGGGGACGTCCGGCACCGGGGCGCCGTTGCCGACCACGACCACCTCGACCGGGTCGCCTTCCTGCCTGGCGACCGAGTCGAGGAGGGCGCGCAGCTCCTGCGGCCGGTTGCCCATCGTGATGATGACGGCGCCGACCTTCAGCTTCTGTGCGGCAGTGCTCGCGGTGCTCACTTCAACCTGCTCGATACGAGGATGGACACGAGGTGGAGCAGGGTCTGGAGCATCGCGATGCCCGCGAGGACCGCCACACCGAGGCGCGAGAAGAACAGGTCGCCCCGGGCCTGGTCCACGATCGCGAGGACCAGGATAAGCAGCGACGCCTCGACGCCGAGGATGAGCCGGTGGAACTTCAGCGCGGCGGCGGCCCTGCGGGCCAGCGCCATGCCGGAGGAGCGCGGCTCGGCCGCCGACTCCTTGACCGGCTCCTTGCCCGTCTGGTGCCGTGCGACGCCGACCAGGTCGGTCTCTGCCTTGATCAGGATCGCGCCGAGCGCGGCCAGGGTGCCGAGGAAGGCCCACAGCCAGTCGATGCGTCCCGAGCCCCAGAGGTCGGCGGCCCGCAGACCGAAGCCGACCAGGACCGCGGCGTCGCACAGATAGGCGGCGACCCGGTCCAGGTAGACCCCGGCCATCGAGTACTGCTTCTTCCAGCGGGCGATCTCGCCGTCCACGCAGTCGAGCAGCAGGTACAGCTGGACCGCGAGCACGCCGAGCACGGCGCCCGTGATGCCCGGCACCAGCAGGGCGGGGGCGGCGAGGGCGCCGGCGACGGTCATCACGTAGGTCAGCTGGTTGGGCGTGACCCGCGTGTTCACCAGGTGCCGGTCGATGCGCAGGGAGACCTCGCGCATGTAGAGCCGGCCGGCCCAGTGTTCGCCGCTCCGCCGGTCCTTCACCCCCGGGGGGTGGACGACCGGGCGGAGCTCAGCTACCGATGGCTTTTGCATAGTCGGCGTATGCGTCCCTGATCTGGTCGGTGGACAGGTCGAGGTGTTCCAGGATGGTGTAGCGGCCCGGACGGGTCTGCGGAGCGAACTCCACGACCTTCACGAACTCGTCCACGGTGAAGCCGATCTCCTCCGGCAGTACGGGCAGACCGTGCCTGCGCAGCACCTGCGCCATGAACGCCGACTCCTCGCGGGCACCGCGCAGGTGCATCGCGAACGCCGCGCCCAGGCCGCACTGCTCGCCGTGGCTCGCGGCGCGCTTGGGGAAGAGCAGGTCGAAGGCGTGGTTGATCTCGTGGCAGGCGCCGGACGCCGGGCGGGAGTCGCCCGAGACGGACATGGCGATGCCGGTGAGGACCAGTCCTTCGGCCAGGACCTGGAGGAAGCCGTCGTCGCCGACGCCGCCGGGGTGGCGGAGCACGGCCTCGCCCGCCTGACGGGCCATGGCGGCCGCGAGACCGTCGATGTCCTCGCCGCGCTCGCGGGCGGCGAGCTCCCAGTCCCGGATCGCGGAGATGTTGGACAGCGCGTCACCGATGCCGGAGCGGACGAAACGGACGGGCGCCTCACGGATCACATCGAGGTCGATGACGACCGCGATGGGGTTCGGCACACCGTACGAGCCGCGGCCCGCGTCGTTGTCGAGCGTGGCCACCGGTGAGCAGAGGCCGTCGTGCGACAGGTTCGTGGCGACGGCGACCAGCGGCAGACCCACGCGCGCCGCGGCGAACTTGGCGCAGTCGATGATCTTGCCGCCGCCGAGGCCCACGATCGCGTCGTAGCGTCCCGACTTCTTGATGTCATCGGCGAGACGGATGGCGTCGTCGAGCGTGCCGCCACCGACCTCGAACCACTCCGCGCCGCCCAGCGAGGGCATCAGCCGCTCGCGGAGCACCGCACCCGAGCCGCCGCTGATGGCGATGGCCAGCTTGCCGGTCGACGAGCAGATCCGCTGGTCGGCGAGGACACCGGCCAGGTCGTCGAGCGCCCCCGGCCGGATGTCGACGACGACCGGCGAGGGGATGAGCCTCGTCAGTACTGGCACGCGATCTCCCGGCCCTTGGCGAGGTCGTCGTGGTTGTCGATCTCGACCCACTTGACGTCGCCGATCGGGGCCACGTCCACCTTGAAGCCGCGGTTGACGAGCTCCTGGTAGCCGTCCTCGTAGTAGAGGTCGGGGTCGCGCTCGAAGGTGGTCTTCAGGGCGTCGGCGAGCTCGTCGGCGGCGGAGCCCTCGATGAGGGTGACGCCGATGTACTCGCCGGTGGCCTCGGCGGGGTCCATCAGCTTGGTGATGCGCTGCACGCCCTTGGCGTCGTCGACGATGACCTTCATCTCCTCGTCGGCGAGCTGCTTCACCGTGTCGAGGGCGAGGATGATCCGCTGGCCGTTGCCGCGCGCGGCGAGCAGCGTCTTCTCCACGGAGACCGGGTGCACGGTGTCGCCGTTGGCGAGGATCACGTCGTGCTTGATGGCGTCACGCCCGCACCACAGGGAGTAGGCGTTGTTCCACTCCTCGGCCTTGTCGTTGTCGATCAGCGTGAGCTTGAGGTTGTACTTCGCCTCCAGCGCCGCCTTGCGCTCGTAGACGGCCTCCTTCTTGTAGCCGACGATGATCGCGACCTCGGTGAGACCGATCTCGGCGAAGTTGCCGAGCGTCAGGTCGAGGATCGTGGTCTCCCCGTCGACGGGCACCAGAGCCTTGGGCAGCGTGTCCGTGTAGGGACGAAGACGCCGTCCGGCGCCTGCGGCAAGGACGAGGCCGATCATGCGGGTTCTCCTTCATCGTGTACGGCGGGTGCGCCGCGCTTGTGAGCGGTCACCCAGAAGCGGATGCTCTCGACGAGCACCACGAGTGCCACGGCCACAGCGAGTGCCGTGAGCGCGACGGTGAAATCTGTGGCGGGCAGCAGGGCCGCGGCCAGCGCGACCACGAGGGTGCGCGCTTCCTGGCCGCCGATCGCCCGCACCAGCCAAAGCGGGGGTGCGCCGGTGCCGCCCTTGATGCGGTACACCGTGTCGTAGTGATGGTAGGCGACCGCGGCCACCAGCCCGAAAGCCGCGGGCAGCGCTCCGTTCACGTCGGCTTTGGCCGCGAGCGCGAGGATCGTGCCGTACTCGGCGGCCCGGAAGAACGGCGGCACCAGCCAGTCGAGGGGGCCCTTGAGGGGCCGGGCCAGGGCGAACCCGGAGAGTGCGACGTGGACCACGGCGCCGACGACGACCCAGGGGCTGCCGAAGGAGGTGAGGGCGGCCACCGCGACGACCGCGGCACCGCCGAGGAAGGCAATGACGGGCGCGGGCAGCGGCCAGCCGCTCCGGACGGCGGCGAACGCCTGGCCGAGCGGTCCGCTGTCGGCCAGGTCGGCGAGGGCTCCCGCGGCACGGTCGGTGCGGGTGGCTTTGCGGGTCACCGAGCGCAGGACGCGGCCGGCGGTGGTGTAGCAGGCGGCGAGCGCGCAGCCGATCAGCAGGACGACCAGGGTGACGCGCGGGGTGGTGACGGCGGTGAGCACGGCGATCATCGCCCAGCGCTCGCCGATCGGCAGCACGATCATCCGGCGCAGCCAGACCGTCCAGCCGACGCTGTCGAGCCTGTCCGAAAGGGCTGCCGTGGGGCTGGTGTTGGCGCTGGCGGCCGTGCTGTCGGAGTTCGCCTCGTTGAAGGAGAAGTCCACGACGTGCCGGGCGGTCTGGAGCACCATCGCGCCGAGCGCGAGCGCCCACACGTCGTCCCCGCCCCCGGCCGCGCCGAGCGCGAGCCCCGCGTAGTACGCGTACTCCTTGGCGCGGTCGAAGGTCGCGTCGAGCCAGGCGCCGAGCGTGGAGTACTGAAGGGAGTAGCGGGCGAGCTGCCCGTCCGTGCAGTCCAGGACGAAGGAGAGGAGCAGCAGCACCCCGGCCGCGACGAACCCGCCGCGCGTGCCGGTCGCCGCGCAGCCCGCCGCGATCAGGGCGGTGAGCAGTGAGGCGGTGGTGACCTGGTTCGGGGTGAGGTTCCGGCGCGCGCACCAGCGGGCGAGGTAGCGCGAGTACGGGGAGATGCAGTACGTGGTGAAGAAGCCGTCGCGGGCCTTGACGGCACCGCGCAGGCGTACGGCCTCGTCGTCGACGGCCGCGACGGCCTGCCGCGCCTCGTTGCGGGTCTGCGGGTCGCTGGGCACGGTGGCGACGAGGGTGCCGAGGTCGGGGCGGTGCACGTCGACGTCGGCGGACTCCATGGCGGCGGCGATATCGTCGGGCAGCACGTCGAGGGTGGCCACGCCGGAGTGGGCCCCGGCCCGGGCACGCAGGGCGCGGGCCAGGTCCTGGCGGGCCTCGGGCTTGGCGGTGACGGCGCCGGGCACCGCCGACGCGGCGAAGCGCGGGTCGGTCAGGGCGAGGCGCAGGGCGTGGACGTGACCGACGAAGCGGGTGTCGACGACGGCGACCCGTTGACCGCCCGGCACGGCGGCGAGCAGCGTCTCGGCGTCCGCCCCGTCGGAGGCGACCCGCACATCGAAGCCCAGGGACCGCAGATCACCTTCGAGCGGCGACCCGGGTACCGGTTGACCGGTGAGGATGGCGGTCGACAGACGAACTCACTCCTTGATTCCCGGCACGGCTCGCGCCGGGCACGTGCGTAAGGGGGCGCCCCTGGCCACGCGGCCGGGCGGCACGTCGGCAGAGGCTATCGGATGCCGGGAAGCGGGCGTTCACCACCCGTTCACGCCCCGTAGGGG
>NZ_JASKYR010000489.1:0-5918 GCF_041028215.1 Streptomyces flavofungini | reverse complement strand
CGCGACACCGGGCTGACGATCGCCGCCATCGCCCGCAGGGTCGGCTACGGCAGCGCCTTCGCCCTCTCCGGGGCCTTCAAGCGGGTGTACGGGGTCAGCCCGCAGGAGCATCGCGGGCATGCGGCGTAGCCTGAGGGACGTGGCCGAACAGCACACCGCATACCGGGAGCGGGCCTCCCGGCTGCCGGGCGCGGTCCTGTGGACCCGCGCCGGGGCCGACGGCGGCGACGGTGCGGCGGTCCGGCCGGTGCTCCCCGACGGCTGCATGGATCTGCTGTGGCGGGAGGGGCGGCTCTTCGTCGCCGGGCCCGACACCCACGCGTACGTACCAGGGCCGGAGACCGGCGGCGCGGTCTCCGGAGGGCGCTATGTCGGCGTCCGCTTCTATCCCGGCACCGCCCCGGCCCTGCTCGGGGTACCGGCTGACGAACTGCGCGACCGGCGCGTCGAGTTGGCCGACCTGTGGGGCGGCGCGCGGGCCCGCCGCCTCACCGAGCGGGTGGACGGCGCCGACGACCCCATGCGTGTGCTCGAAGCCGTCGCCCTGGAGCGGGCCGCCCAGGCCGCGCCGCCCGACCCCCTGCTCGCGGAGGTCGTCCGCTCCCTGGACGCGGGCCGCCCGGTCGCCGAGACCGCCGCGAAGGTGGGCCTCAACGCCCGGACGCTGCACCGCCGTTCGCTGCCCGCGTTCGGCTACGGCCCGAAGACCCTCGCCAGGGTGCTGCGGCTCCAGCGGGCCCTGGCGCTCGCCCGCGACGGATGGCCGTACGCGCGCACGGCGGTCGAGGCGGGCTTCGCCGACCAGGCCCACCTCGCGCGCGACGTCAAGGAGCTGACCGGCCTGACGCTGAGCGGGCTACTGGACGGGGATGTGGTCCAGCGGCGCGAAGAGGTCGACTCCGTTGCCGTCCGGGTCGCGCACGGTGGCGTACCGCTGCCCCCAGGGCGCGTCGAAGGGCTTCAGCTCGCTCCCGTACCCGGCGCCCGTCAGCTCCGCGTACGAGGCGTCGACGGCCTCGGGTGAGGCGCAGAGGAAGGCGAGCCCGATCCGCCCGCCGGCGGCGGGCGGCCGCCAGTCCGGGTGGAAGGAGCGGACGGTCTCCTCGGTGTCGAAGGCGACGCGCAGCCCGCCGAGGACCTGCGCCTCGACGTGCGGGGCGCTCTCCGCGTCCTCGGGGAAGCGCAGTCCGAGCCGCCGGTAGAAGGCGAGGGAGGCGGCCATGTCGGAGACGACGAGGCCGATGAGGTCGAAACGTGGGATCGGTGTGCTGGTCATGTCCCGCAGCGTAGGAACGCCGAGGGCGTGCGGTCTTGAAGGAAACGGACAGCGGGGCCCATCCGCCCGCCGGGTCACCCGTGCAGACGCGCCGGGGGCCGTGTGGGTGACCCGCTACGGCGTTCGGTTGACGGACGTCTACGTTCCGCCCCCATGCGACCAGCCAGAACGGGTCCGGATGGCCGATACGCGCCCCGGCTGCCTGTCACCCCCGAACGATCCCCGCTACGTTGGACGGCATGGATTATCCCGGTGACAACCGGCTCGCGGCGGCTGTCGTGGCCCATCACGGCCGCGTCCTGCTCGTGCGGCGCAGTGCGACCGAGCGGTTCCATCCCCGGGTGTGGGGCGTCCCGTGCGGCAAGCTGGAGCCCGACGAGGGTCCGGTCGAGGGCGTCCTGAGAGAGCTCAAGGAGGAGACGGGTCTCCTCGGCGAAGTGGTGGAGAAGGTCGGCGAATCGTCCTTCCTCAGCGTCTACCGGGGCCACGAGGTCAAGAACTGGCAGGACAACTTCCTCGTCCGCCCCCTCACCTTCGACGTGACGCTCCCGCTGCCCGACCAGGCCTACCGCTGGCTCACCCCCGCCGACTTCGGCACCGTCGACATCGACGACTACAACCGCGAGATCGTCCGCCAGGCGTTCGCCGCCTAGCCCGCGACCGGCGACCGGCCCCGCCGCCCGGACCCGCCGTCCGTCAGCCGATCAGTTCCGCGAGCACCGACAGCTCGCCCAGATAGTCCCGCACGTCCAGGGGCTTCTTCTTCGCCGACGCCCCCGCGTCCGCCGCGCCGGGACCCGTGAACACGTCCGTGTACCGGCGCCGCTCCGACCCCGTCTCCAGGAAGAGTGTCACCGTCGCCTCCGTCGACGCGCACCACGCCCGGTGCAGGGCGTATGGCGGCAGCGCGTAGCCGCTGCCCGCCGCGTACTCCATCGTCTGCGCGAGCCGCAGCCGCGCCCGGCCCGCCGGTTCGAGCAGCCAGTCGGCCCCGTCGTCCGTCAGCGACTCGCGGTACCAGGACGCGGTGACGCCGCCGTCCGCCGCCGGTTCCGTGGCCTCGTACAGCTCCATGCCGAGCGCGCCCCGCACCACGTGCGAGGCGAGCGGCGAGCGGTGGTTGTGGATGTCCTCGCGCGCCGCCGGGCCCGGGTGCCAGACGTGGGCGCGCAGCATGTGCCGCGGGCCGCCGTCGATGAGGAGCAGCTTGTCGAAGCCGAGGACGTGGCGGTACGAGAGGAGCGCGCATCCCGCGGGGTCGCCGCCGCCCTCCGACAGCTCCCGGATCAGCGGTAACAGCCGCTCGATGGCGCCCAGTTCGGAGATGACGGTCCGGGCCGCCCGCACCAGATCGTCGCCCGTGGGCCCGTCGAGCGCCTCTTCGAGCAGCCGTCTGGCGCCATGGACGTGCCGACCACCCAATGGACTCTCCCCCTCGTCACCCACGCGCCCGCGCGCGCGGAGCCGGAGGTATCAGTCACCCGGCTGATACATCCATACGGCATGTGCCCGCAGCACCGAAAGACCTTGGTAGGTCATCCAGAGCGGGTGGGCGAGATCGTCACCGTCCCACGTCCAGATCCCGTCCTCCTGCTGCCGCCAGACCGACGCGGCGGCCCCGGCGAGCATCTCCTGCCAGGCCGCGTCGAGCCCCTCCTCGACCGCCGTCTCCCTCGCCCCCGGCGTCAGCAGCGCCCGCATCACCCACGCCGCCGAGAAGTGCCGCACCGCGAGCACCTCGTGGCGCGCGGCGTCCACCGGATGCGGGCGGCGCACCGTCTCCTGGCTGTTCTCCAGGTCCGCGCACCCGTCGTGGGTGAGCCCGGGGCACGTCAGCAGCCAGCGGATGCCGTCCTGGCGGGTGGCGCGCGCGTTGGCGTCCTCGCCCAGCACCCGCGCCGCCCGGTCGAGCGCCACCACCGCCTGCGCGGTGTGCACGGGCGACGGCGCCACCGGACGCCCGCCGAGCGGCGCGAGCCGGGCGCCCCAGCAGCGCCGGTGCTGCCGCCCCGGGTCCGTGACCGCCCCGTCCACCAGGGTCTCCCGCAGCCGGGGCAGCGCGTCCGACCCGGGCGCGGCCCTGAGCAGCCCGCGCAGCACCGTCGTCACGACATGCGTGAGTTCGAGCCCCGACGGTTCGAGCTCCCGCCGGAACCGGTCCGCGCACTGCTCCGCCTCCGCCGCGAGGCGCTGCGGGTCCGCGCCCGCCCTCGCGAGCGCGCCGAGCACCAGCGCGGTCACCTCGGGGCGCGGCACCGCCCCCTGCGAGCGCGCGGCCCAGCCGCCGTCGGGAAGCCGCAGCCGCCACAGCGTCTCGACCAGCTCCGACGCCCGCAACCTGCCGTCGGGCACGCCGAGTTCAAGAGCGATGTGCAGCCCGTACGCCGTGCCCGTCGGCGTCGGACGCACCGGCTGCGCGTGCTCGTCCAGCGCGTGCGGCCAGCCCCGAAGATGCCCGCGCAGCGGATCGTCGACGACCGTGACACGCTCGGCGAGCATCTCGTACGTGGCAGCGGAAAGGCCCGGCAACGGGCCGGGCCCCTCTCCTCGCGCGCCGTCACGCGGCGCCCGCTGTGGTGGGACTCCGTCGGTCGTACCGGCGGCCCCGCCCGACGCTCTGGCCCGCACCAGGGCGCCCGCGAGCCAGGCACAGAGCCCGGTCCCGATACCGCTGACCAGCGCCAGCGAATAGCGGGCGGTGTCGCCGTACAGGGCCTCGGGGAGCAGCCCCACCAGGGCCTGGAACACCGCGTAGCCCACGGCGATCGGCCCCAGGGCACCGAGCCAGGACACGAGTCTGCCGTTCGGCGGCTCGGGTCCCGGCTCGGGCGGCGCGGAGGGCCCGCGCGCGGGTGCCTGCTGCATGCGGCTCAGCGCTTGCTCGTGTGCGTGAGGAACGCCTCCCATGCCTGGGGGGTGACGTTCATTTGGGGTCCCTGGGGGTTCTTGGAGTCCCGCACGTGGATGGTGGACGGGCAGGGGGCGACCTCGACGCAGTCGCCCTCGCTGCCGCTGCTGTAGCTGGACTTGCGCCAGTCGAGGCCGACTTCGACGCAGTCGCCGCTGGAATCACCGCTGTAGCTGCTCTTGAACCAAGCCGGTTCGTTGGTGCTCATAGCGCTCCTCGCATCCGCTGGAGAAGGCTCACGGAGTGTTCAGGGGTGAGAGCCTGTGAGCGCATCTTGGCATACCTCTGCTGGAGCACACTGATCTCTTTCGGGCCGGAGATCAGCAGGCCACACTTCTGGCCTTCGGAGTAGGCGAACCACTGGTTCTCCGGCGTCTCCAGGAGTTGCAGTGGTCCGTCTAAACCGGCGTGGGACGGTTGTTGGAGGGGCATGAGCTGTAGCTCGACGTTCCAGTTCCTGTTGGACATGCTGAGCAGGTGGTCGATCTGGTCACGGGTGACGTCATCGCCGCCCGTTCGCCGCTCCAGGATGGCCTGCTCAAGGATGAAGCTGAACGAGGCCGGGGGCTGACGGTCCAGGTCCAGTAGTCGCTGCCGGGCCAGCCGCGCGACGACCCGCTCCTCGACCTTCTCGGGCGTCGGCAGCGGGGGCACGCTCCAGCTCACGGCCTTCGCGTAGGCCTCGGTCTGCAACAGACCGGGGATCACCCGGCATTCGTACGTCTGGAGAGTGATCGCGTGCTCCTCCAGCCCCGCCCATTTGCGGAACCATGACGCCAGGCCCGGCTGGCGGGTCAGTTTCTGCGCGGCCTTGCGGATGATGCCGAACGCGTCGAGGATCTCCTCGGCCCGTTCCACGAACCGTGCGGGAGGCAGGCGTCGCCCTTGCTCGACCGAGGCCACGAAGTCGACGGAGTACCCCATGCGCCGGGCGAACGCGAACTGGGTGAGGCCCGCGCGTTCGCGGAAGCCCTGGAGAACCGCCCCGAAGGTCTTGAGGCTCTCGCAAGGCCCGGGTTCAGTGCTGATGGTGTCGGCGGCCACTCTGGTACCCCCAGGTGTCGTTGTGCTCCGGTGTTGGAGCGCGCCAGGTGACCCATGGTTACGGACCGTGATCGACGCTGTCCAGCGTTCGTGCTCGTACTCTTGCTCCGTGTACGAGTCAGGTACGGGCTGCTTACCTGGTGAACACGGTTGAAGTCACGAAATTCTGGGCGCATGACAGTGCAAGCCAAGGCCCATGCGCCAGTTACCGTACGTATGTTCACTCAGTGCTTCAGCTCCACGCCCAGGAGCGCTCGGCTCGCGCGGCGGCTCGTGGCGCACCGGCTGGACGGCTGGGGCCACGCCTACGCGGGCGAGGTCAATGAGGCCGCCGCGCTGATCACGGCGGAGCTGGCCGCGAACGCCGCCCGGCACGGGCGGACCGTGCCCGCACGGGACTTCCGCGTGGGCCTGTCCGAGGCGGCGGACGGCACCGTACGGATCGAGGTCACCGACACCCGTGCCGAACGGCTGCCGGTCGTCGCGGGGGTGGTGGACCCCGACGCGGAGACCGGGCGGGGGCTGCTGCTCGTGGAGGCGATGGCGTGCCGCTGGGGGGTGATGCCCCGCCCGGACGGCCCGGGGAAGACCGTCTGGGCGGAGCTGAGGGTCAGCGGCCGGTCAGACTGAAGGTGTAGGCGAAGTCGTCCACGCGCGCGTGGAGCCGGTGCTGCCGCAGCACGCCGGGCC
>NZ_JASKYR010000488.1:0-5583 GCF_041028215.1 Streptomyces flavofungini | reverse complement strand
GGAGGGGGCCGATGGTCTCCGGGTCGGCCGCCAGGTCGAAGAGGGGTGTGTAGCCGGTGACCAGGTACAGGCCGCGCGCCTCGGGCTGGCGCGGGCCCGTGGTGAGATGGACACGCCGGTAGCCGCGGGTGACCGCCTCGCGCTCCAGCTCGGCGACGACCCGGCGGGCCAGACCGCGTCTGCGGTGGGCGGAGTGGGTCCAGATCCGCTTCAGTTCGGCCGTGTCGGCGTCGTACCGCCGGAAGGCGCCGCCCGCGACCGGCTCACCCCCCTCGATGAGCAGGAGCAGCACTCCGCCGTGCGGGGCGGTGAACTCCTCCGCCGGGTAGCGGGCGATCTCGGCGTGGGCGTCCCTGCCGTAGCGGGCCGAGTACTCCTCGCCCAGCTCGCGCAGCAGCGGTTCGACGCGCGGATCGGCCAACGTGACCTGTACGACGGTGAGCTCGGGCGGCAAGGGCCCCGTCTCCGGTGGTGCCACGGAGGTCATCCGGTCACCGCCGTGAGGTCCCGCGCAGCGGAGGTGCCCCGCTTCGCCGCCCGCTCGGCGTCCCGCTTGGCGACCTCCTCGCGGACGATCGGGATCACATGGCGGCCGAAGTCGATGGCGTCGCCCAGGAGGTCGTAGCCCCGGGCGGAGAGGATGTCGACGCCGAGGTCGTAGTAGTCGAGGAGCGCCTGCGCGACGGTCTCCGGGGTGCCGACCAGGGCGTTGGAGTTGCCCGCGCCCCCGGTCGCGGCGGCGGTCGGGGTCCACAGGGCACGGTCGTAGCGCTCCCCCGCGTCGGCGATGGCGAGCAGCCGCTGGGAGCCGGTGTTCTGCGGTCGCGCGGAGTCGCTGTGCCGCCTGGTGACGGCCTCGCCCCGCTCCTTGCGGTCCTTGATCGCACCGACCGTGCGGTGGGCCTTCTCCCAGGCCAGCTCCTCGGTGGGGGCGATGATCGGGCGGAACGCCACCTGGATGCGCGGGAGTTCGGTGCGGCCCGCGGCCCGCGCGGCGGCCCGTACGTCTCGGATCTGCTCGGCGGTCTCCGCCAGGGGCTCGCCCCACAGGCAGTAGATGTCGGCCTCGGCGCCTCCGGCGGCGTACGCGGCGGGTGACGAGCCGCCGAACGAGACGTCGGGGCGCGGCTGCTGGACCGGGAAGACATCACTGACGAAGTCGTGGAAGCGGTAGTGCTCACCCTCGTGGTCGAAGGGCTCGTGCGTGGTCCAGATCTTCTTGACGAGGCCGATGTACTCGCGGGTGCGCGCGTACCGCTCGTCCTTGGTCAGGGTGTCGCCCTCCCGGCCCTGTTCGCGGTCGTTGCCGCCGGTGATGAAGTGCACCGTGAGGCGGCCCTCGCTGATCTGGTCGAGGGTGGCGAAGGTCTTCGCGGCGAAGGTGGGGTACGAGACGTTGGGCCGGTGGGCGAGGAGGATCTGGAGTTGGTCGAGGCGGCTCGCGATATAGGCGGCGGCCGGGGCGGGGTCGGGTGAGCCGGACCCGTAGGCGAACAGCACCCGGTCCCAGCCGTGCTCCTCGTGCGCCCTGGCGAGCCGGAGCGTGTACTCCTTGTCGAAGGCCGCGCCGGAACGCGGGGTGGTCTCGGAGCCGTTGTTGGTGGCGGCGATGCCGAGGAATTCCACGGGCATGGGAGCAGACCTTTCCTGAAGTCCTGGTGGCGCCGTGCGGGTGGGCCGGACGTGCCGGACGTGCCGGATGTGCCGGACATGCCGGGAGTGCGGCGGGCACGGCGGGTCGGCCTTCGGCGCGGTCGGGTCAACAGCGCTTCGGGCAGGGGGCGTTGCGGTTGCGCGGAGAGGGATGATGACGCCGGGACGCGCGGCTCGTACGGGGCCGGGACGGTCGTACGAGGCCGTGCGACGGCGGTGGTGAGGACGGCAGCGGCGCCTCAGTCGTCGCGGAACGGCCCGCACGCGCTACGTGCACGGGACAAGGCGCCGCGAAGGAAGGAGATCGGCCCACCACGGGTGCGCCGGGAGAGGGAAGGGCCGGTCAGACGGCCCGCTGCCGCGTCAGGCGCAACACGCCGCGGACCACACCCGACCGAAGTCGATGTGGCCACGGGTGACCAGGCGCTGCTCGGCATTCATGGGACCAATTGAGCAGCACTTTCGGCTCGGCGTCAACCGTGGCCCGGATGCCGGAACGGCGTCGCGGGGCCGGTGCGCGAGGTTGACATGAAACCGCACCGCCCCCATACGATCAGGTCGGAACGGCTCCGTCTTGCGCGGCGGTGACCGTTTTGGACCGCGTTGAGGGACGCGGCAGCGTGATGACGCCGGGGCCTGCCATGCCCGCACTCCCTCCCCCCTGGAGCCCCCTGATGGCCCTGCCGTCCGACACCGCGCTCACCGACACCGCGCTCACCGGCGCCGCGCCCCTTTCCCGACCCGCGAGCAAGGCCCCGGGCGGCGACGACCTGCCGCGGATCGTGCCGCGCAAGCACGTGGGCCGCCGCCTGACCGCGGCCGCGGTGCTGCTCGTCTTCGCGATGGTGGTCAACTCCGTCGTCCGCAACCGCGCTTTCCAGTGGGACGTGGTGGGGCGGTACTTCACCACCACCGCCGTGCTGGACGGGCTGCTGCTCACCCTCTGGCTGACCGGCGTGGTCATGGCGCTCGGCTTCCTGCTGGGCATTCCGCTGGCCGTGATGCGGCTGTCGGCCAACCCGGTCCTGCGCACCCTGAGCTGGGGTTACGTATGGGTCTTCCGCTCGACGCCCTTGCTGGTGCAACTGCTGCTGTGGTTCAACATCGGCGCCCTCTACCCCACCCTCGGCCTCGGCGTCCCGTTCGGCCCGCAGTTCCTCACCGTCAAGACGGTGAACCTGCTCGGACCGGCCCTGACCGCCGTCATCGGCCTGACCCTGCACGAGGCGGCGTACGCCGCCGAGGTGGTGCGCGGCGGCATCCTCTCGGTGGACGCGGGGCAGACGGAGGCCGCCCAGGCACTCGGCATCGGCAGGCGGCGCACACTGCGCCGGATCGTCGTCCCGCAGGCCATGCGCTCCATCGTGCCGACGGCGGGCAACATGCTGATCGGCACCCTGAAGGGCACGAGCATCGTCAGCGTCCTCGCGGTGCACGACCTGCTGTACTCGGTGCAGCTCGTCTACAACCAGACCTACCAGGTCATCCCGCTGCTCATGGTGGCCACCCTCTGGTACATCGCCGTCACCAGCGTGCTGAGCGCGGGCCAGTTCTACGTCGAGCGCCACTACGCCCGCGGCGCGGCGAGGGCGCTGCCGCCCACTCCTTCGCAGAAGTTCAGGGTGAAGCTCTCCGCCGGACGGGCGTGGCTGTTCGCGGTGACGCGGCCTCGGCGCGGGCGCTGAGATCACCGTGGAGCCGGGCGAACGCCGCGCACACCAGGGGCAGGACGGACGACCGTCCGGCGCGCCTCCGCGATCCGGCCGCTGTGATCCACTTTTCTCGTCGGCGGGAGTGTGTGGCACCGTAATCGGGGCAACCGCTTCTGGTACGGGGCAGGACGACACCATCGAGAGACAAGGGGCGGGTCAGATGATCACCGCGACACAGCCGAGCCGGACGCAGGCGACGCAGAGCGAACAAGCGCTGGCCGAGCAGGCACTGGCCGACCCGTCGAAGGTGGCCCCCCGCGACGCCCGCACCGTCTCCAAGCACTTCTTCGACCGCCTCACCCACCTCGAAGAAGGCACGCACGAATACCAGTACGTGCGCAACACCCTCATCGAGATGAACCTCTCCCTGGTCCAGTACGCCGCCACCCGCTTCCGCCACCGCGGCCCCCAGGAAATGGAAGACATCGTCCAGGTCGGCACCATCGGCCTCATCAAAGCCATCGACCGCTTCGAACTCACCCGAGGCGTCGAATTCACCTCCTTCGCCGTCCCCTACATCACCGGCGAGATCAAACGATTCTTCCGCGACACCAGCTGGGCCGTCCACGTCCCCCGACGCCTGCAGGAAGTCCGCCTGGAACTGTCCAAGGCCACCGAAGAACTCCGCACCCGCCTGGGCCGCTCCCCCTCCACCACCGAACTCGCCGAGCTCATGCAGCTCGAACCCGCCGAAGTCGTCGAAGCCCAGAAAGCCTCCAACGGCTACAGCGCCGTCTCCCTCGACGCCGCCGTCACCACCACCGGCGACGACTCCGACACCGCCCTCGCCGACTTCGTCGGCTTCGACGAAACCCGCTACGAACTCGTCGAGAACTTCCACTCCCTCGCCCCCCTCATCGCCGACCTCGACGAACGCGAACGCACCCTCATCCACCTCCGCTTCGTCGAAGAACAGACCCAGCAGCAGATCGCCGACCACCTCGGCTGCTCCCAGATGCACGTCTCCCGCCTCCTCACCCGCACCGTCACCAAACTCCGCACCGGCCTCATGGACCGCGAGTAGGAGTCTTCGCGAATCAGTACGGACGCGCACCTCAGTACGGACCGCCCCGGCAGAACGAGCTTCCTCGTAGCCGCGGGCGGTCCTGTCGTGGGGGAGGCTGTCCGCAGGGCCGAGGACGTCGACGCCCTGCGGTTCGAGCGGCTCGCGCCGGTGGGACAGTGGGGCCCACAGGGGCTTGTCGCCCTCGGCGTAGACGACCAGATTGCCGTCGTGCTGGAGTACCGCGTACTGCCCGTACGGCTGCGCGCCCTCGGCCTGCCACACCGGCTTGCCGTCCCGGTACAGCACGAAGCCGCCGTCCTCCTGCATGCGCAGCACGGCCCGGCCGTTCCCGGACGTCCACGCCATGTTCCGGTGAATCCTGGATCCCGGCGAACCGGGGCCGGACTCGGCGTTGCTCATCTCTTCCCCTGTCCGTCGCTGCCGTCCTCGACGGCGGGTGCCCCGCCGCACGGAACAGGTAAGTGCGTCAAGACGAGGTGGCGTCAAGTGGTGGGTCCGTTGGACCTGGTGTGCGGGCGTGAGGCACTGTCGGGCGACGCGTGCCGACGAAGACTGGGGGGAACCTTGCGTATCACCGTGTCCGCCGCCCTCGCCCTGGCACTCGCCGCAGGAGTCACTCAGGTCACTGCCGCTTCCGCCGCTGACGCCGCGCCCAGCACGGACGGCACCTGGCGCATGGACGGCTACGGCACCGTCCTCGACCTGCGGGACGGTCGGCTTCAGGAGTACCGGACCACGGCCGTGAGCTGTCTGAAGGGCTTCACCGGCCGGGAGACGGGCCCCGGCGTCTACACCACCCCGGACAACGCCGTCCTCACCGTACGCACCAGACACGACCGCGACCGCGCCACGGTGGCCATCGACGGGCATGGGCGCCGTACTGCCCAACGAGCAGTTCCTGACCCGCACCGGCGACACCTTCGACGGCCCCGGCATGCCGCCGCACCTCAAGGAACCGGTCTTCACCGAGGAGGAGTTCGCCAAGCAGCGGGACTCGGCCTTCGACCGTGCTCTGAACGTGCTGCGGTGACCGCCCGAGGGGTGCCCCTGCCCCCGGAACGGGACGCCGACCGAGTGGCGTTCCCGGGCGGGTGGCCGCTGCCGCCGTGCCGCGCCCGTCTCAGCACCCGGGAGCCGTCACACTGCCGGAGATCAGCCGTCACTCATCCCGGACACGCCCATGTCCCAGCC
>NZ_JASKYR010000487.1:0-6024 GCF_041028215.1 Streptomyces flavofungini | reverse complement strand
CACTTTAGGAAGATGTACGGGCCCACCGCCACCGAGCCCCCGCCTCCTGAGCCCCACGCGTGGGGCGCGGCGGCGAATATCCGGAAAGCGATCTTCGCCCGGACGGTAGCCTTGGGAGCGTCTGCTCTCTCCCCTATTCGCGAAGACTGGATGAACGACGATGCATCGGTACAGGTCCCACACCTGCGGCGAGCTCCGCGCCTCTGACGTCGGCACCGACGTCCGGCTGAGCGGCTGGCTGCACAATCGCCGAGACCTGGGCGGCATTCTCTTCATCGATCTCCGCGATCACTACGGAATCACCCAGCTCGTCGCCCGCCCCGGCACCGAGGCCGCCGAGGTCCTGGACAAGCTGTCCAAGGAGACGGTCGTCCGCGTCGACGGCAAGGTCGTCTCGCGCGGCACGGAGAACGTGAACCCCGAGCTGCCCACCGGCGAGATCGAGATCGAGGCCGCCGAGGTCGAGGTGCTCGGCGAGGCGGGCCCGCTGCCCTTCACGATCAACGCCGAGGACGGCGTCAACGAAGAGCGCCGCCTGGAGTACCGCTTCCTGGACCTGCGCCGCGAGCGCATGCACCGGAACATCATGCTCCGCTCCGCCGTGATCGCCTCCATCCGCTCCAAGATGGTGGCCCTCGGCTTCAACGAGATGGCGACGCCCATCCTCACGGCGACCTCCCCCGAGGGCGCCCGCGACTTCGTCGTCCCCTCCCGCCTGAACCCCGGCAAGTTCTACGCGCTGCCGCAGGCCCCGCAGCAGTTCAAGCAGCTCCTGATGATCTCCGGCTTCGACCGGTACTTCCAGATCGCGCCCTGCTTCCGCGACGAGGACGCCCGCGCGGACCGCTCGCCGGGCGAGTTCTACCAGCTCGACGTCGAGATGAGCTTCGTCGAGCAGGAGGACGTCTTCCGTCCCATCGAGAAGCTGATGACCGAGCTCTTCACGGAGTTCGGCGGCGGCCGTGAGGTCACGTCCCCCTTCCCGCGCATCCCGTTCCGCGAGTCGATGCTGAAGTACGGCAACGACAAGCCGGACCTGCGCGCGAAGCTGGAGCTCGTCGACATCACGGACATCTTCGAGGGCTCGGAGTTCAAGGCCTTCGCGGGCAAGCACGTGCGCGCCCTGCCGGTGCCGGACACGGCCTCGCAGTCCCGCAAGTTCTTCGACGGCCTCGGCGACTATGCCGTGGAGCAGGGCGCCAAGGGCCTCGCCTGGGTGCGCGTCGCCGAGGACGGCTCGCTGACGGGCCCGATCGCCAAGTTCCTCACCGAGGCGAACGTGGAGGAGCTGACCAAGCGCCTCGGCCTCGAAGCCGGTCACGCCGTCTTCTTCGGCGCGGGCGAGTTCGACGAGGTCTCGAAGATCATGAGCGCGGTCCGCGTCGAGGCCGCGAAGCGCGCGGGCCACTTCGAGGAGGGCGTCTTCCGCTTCTGCTGGATCGTCGACTTCCCGATGTACGAGAAGGACGAGGACACCGGCAAGATCGACTTCTCCCACAACCCCTTCTCGATGCCGCAGGGCGGCATGAAGGACCTGGAGGAGAAGGACCCGCTCGACATCCTCGCCTGGCAGTACGACATCGTCTGCAACGGCACGGAGCTCTCCTCCGGCGCCATCCGCAACCACGAGCCCGAGGTCATGCTCAAGGCCTTCGAGATCGCGGGCTATGACGCGGAGACCGTGGAGCGGGAGTTCGCGGGCATGCTGCGCGCGTTCCGCCTCGGCGCCCCGCCGCACGGTGGCATCGCCCCCGGCGTCGACCGCATCGTGATGCTGCTCGCGGACGAGCCGAACCTCCGGGAGACGATCGCCTTCCCGCTGAACGGCAACGCGCAGGACCTGATGATGGGCGCGCCCACGGTCCTGGAGGAGGCGCGGCTCCGGGAGCTGAACATCGCCCTGCGGAAGCCCCCGGCGGAGTAGCGATGGTGCGAAAGGCCCCCCGGAACGTTCGTTCCGGGGGGCCTTTCGCGTCTTGTTTCTTGCGCTGCCTTCTTGCGCTGTCTTCTTGCGCTGTGTGTCGTCGCGGGTGCGTGGTGGCTTGTCGCGCGGTTCCCGCGCCCCTCGCGGGGCGCTTGCTCAGGCTGCGTGGGTCGGTGAGGGATCGGCCGTGGCTTCGGCCTGGGCTTCCGCCTCCGCCCACTCCGTCACGAGCTGCTCGTACACGAGGCGCTCGTCGGGTCGGAGGCGGCCGCCCGCGCTCAGCCACAGCGCACGGATCTCCTCGTTGACCTCGTCGGCGGTGCGCCGCCGGTCGGGAGAGGGAGTCGTGGCCATGCCGTGAAGCCTACGTAGGGAAGTGTGAAGGCGGCGTCAAATTACGCCGACTTTGAGCATGAGTTAGCTCACCGTGATCCGCACCACACTCCCCAACGGCCCCCGCACGGGGGTGACGTGACTCAGCGGCGCATCAGTTCCACCGCCCGGCTGAAGCTGTCCGCGCCGTGCCCGGCCTCCATGACGCGGCGGAAGATGTCGTGGACCGCCTCGGGGAACGCGGTGTCGACCCCGGCGTCCGCCGTCGTGTGCACGACGTGCTCCATGCTGGCCAAACCCATCGAGGTGCGGTCCACGTCACCCGCGTGGTCGCCCGCGTCGACGCGGGGTGAGTAGAAGTCGATGAAGTGGCCCATGCCCGCGAAGTTCTCGGTGGCGTACGGGGCGATCTCCGTGGCCTTGATGCCGTGGGCGGCGGCCACGGCCACGGTGTGCCAGTAGGCGGTCATCGACGGCCAGAAGATCGCCATGTTGAGCTGGTACATGAGCGCGGCGAGCCCCGGGTCCTCGCCCCGGTGATCCGTCTTGCCCGTGATGACCTCAAGCGCCGCCCGGTGCTTCTCGTACGCCTCGCGCGGCCCGCTGTAGAACGCGGAGACGTCGGGGCCGCCGATCAGCGGCGGCGGGCAGAGGACGCCGCCGGTGAGATGCGTACCGCCCAGCTCCGTCACCCAGCGGGCCCCGGCCCGTGCCTTCTCCGGGGTGTCGGAGCTGAGGTTCACCAGCGTGCGGCTCGCGACGGCCTCCTTGGCGGGCCCGAGGAGCGCGTACATCGCGTCGAAGTCGGTGAGGCTGAGAACGGTCAACTCATTCGCGCGCAGCGCTTCTTCGGCGGTTCCGGCCAGCGTCGCGCCGCGCTCGACCAGGGCGTCGGCGCGGGACGGCGTGCGGTTGAAGAGGGTGACGCGGTAGCCGCGGCCGAGATACGCGGCGGCCATGGCCTGCCCCATGGGGCCGAGGCCGATGACGGTGACGGACCGCTGTGCCGCGGCGGGCGCGGGGGACGGTGCGGCGGGCAGGTGTGACGGTGCGGCGGGCACGGGTGACGGTGCGGCGGGCATGGAGGACTCCGAACTCTCTAGAACGATCGCTCTATCTAGTGCGTGAGGAGAACGTAGCACGCCGCTAGAACGAACGCTCTACTTACTCCATGGGTAAGGTGGGGCCATGGCCCAGAACAGCTCAGCGCCCGATGCGGCGCGCGCCACCGGCGGCGGCACCCGTGACCGGATCGTCACCGTCTCCGCCCGGCTCATCCAGCGCCAGGGCTATGTGGGCACCGGCATCAAGCAGATCGCCAAGGAGGCGGGCGCCACGCTCGGATCCGTCTACCACTTCTTCCCCGGCGGCAAGGAGGCCGTGGCGGTCGCCGCGATCTCCTACAGCGCCGAGGAGTTCGCGCGGTTGCTGCGCGAGGGCCTGGCCGGGGAGGGCGGTCCCGCCGCGGCGGTGGAGCACTGCGCGGCGGAACTCGCCGTCGCACTGCGGGAGTCCGGCTGGACCGACGGCTGTCCGGTCACCGCCGCCGCCCTGGAGACCCTCGGCACGGACTCGGAGATCCAGCGGGTGTGCGCGCGGGCGCTGCGCGACTGGGAGCGCGTCGTCGAGGAGCGGCTCCTGGGCGCGGGCTTCGGCGCCGATGACGCGCGCGAGGTCGCGACGGTGGTGATCAGCACGCTGGAGGGCGCGGAGGTGACGGCCCAGGTCACGCGCAGCGAGGAGCCGCTGCGGGCGGCGGGACGGCAGTTGGGACGGCTGGTGGGGACTTACGGGAGCCCCTAGGGGCCCCTGGGGGAGTCCCCCGGTCTGTTCCCGCGGTGCTCCCTACCGCAAAAGTCCCGCCGTGCCCCGGATCTCTCCGGGGCTCGGCGGGACTTCTCGGCGTGTCGGGGCTTCCGGGCCCCGCGGTGTACGGCGACGCTAGGCGGCGGGCTTCTCCTCAAGGCGGGGGAAGAGGACCGCGCCCTTGGTGACCGTGGCGCCGACGGGGAGCTGACCCCAGGTGGCGGCGTTCTGCACGGGCTGGTCGGCCAGCGGGCCGAGGACGGGCTCCGCGCCCAGGGAGTCCCACAGCTTCTGGGAGGTCTCCGGCATGACCGGGTTCAGCAGGACCGCCACGGCGCGCAGCGACTCGGCGGCCGTGTAGAGGATGGTGGCGAGGCGGGCCTTGCCCTCCGGGGAGTCGTCCTTGGCGACCTTCCACGGCTCCTGCTCCGTGATGTAGCCGTTGACCTGCTTCACGAAGTCGAAGATCGCCAGGATGCCGCCCTGGAAGTCCAGCTCCTCGCCGATCTTCAGATCGGCCTCGGCGACCGCCTTCGTCAGGCCGTCCCTGACCGCCTTCTCGGCGTCCCCGGCGGCCGTCGCCTCGGGCAGCGCGCCGCCGAAGTACTTGCCGACCATGGCGGCCACGCGGGAGGCGAGGTTTCCGTAGTCGTTCGCCAGCTCGCTGGTGTAGCGGGCGGAGAAGTCCTCCCAGGAGAACGAGCCGTCGCTGCCGAACGCGATCGCGCGCAGGAAGTACCAGCGGTACGCGTCCACGCCGAAGTGCGAGGTCAGGTCCTGCGGCTTGATGCCCGTCAGGTTGGACTTCGACATCTTCTCGCCGCCGACCATCAGCCAGCCGTTGGCCGCGACCTTGCCGGGCACCGGCAGGCCCTGGGCGAGCAGCATCGCGGGCCAGATCACCGCGTGGAAGCGGAGGATGTCCTTGCCGACGAGGTGCACGTTCGCGGGGAAGGTCTCGTCGAACTTCTCCTGGTTCGCGCCGTAGCCGACGGCCGTGGCGTAGTTCAGGAGGGCGTCGATCCAGACGTAGATGACGTGCTTGTCGTCGAAGGGGACCTTGACGCCCCAGTCGAACGTCGAGCGGGAGATCGACAGGTCCTGGAGGCCCTGCCGGACGAAGTTCACGACCTCGTTGCGCGCCGACTCCGGCTGGATGAAGCCCGGGTTCTCCTCGTACAGGGCGAGGAGTTTGTCGCCGTACTCGCTGAGCTTGAAGAAGTAGTTCTCCTCCTTGAGGAGCTCCACCGGCTTCTTGTGGATGGGGCAGAGCTTCTGCCCCTCGAAGTCGCCCTCGCCGTCGATGAGATCGCCGGGGAGCTTGTACTCCTCACAGCCGACGCAGTACGGACCCTCGTAGCCGCCCTTGTAGATCTCGCCCTTGTCGTAGAGATCCTGGACGAACTCCTGCACGCGGTCGGTGTGACGCTTCTCCGTCGTACGGATGAAGTCGTCGTTCGCGATGTTCAGGTGCTCCCAGAGGGGCTTCCAGGCTTCGGTGACGAGCTTGTCGCACCACTCCTGGGGGGTGACGTCGTTCGCCTCGGCCGTGCGCATGATCTTCTGACCGTGCTCGTCCGTGCCGGTGAGGTACCACACCTTCTCGCCGCGCTGACGGTGCCAGCGCGTGAGCACGTCCCCTGCGACGGTCGTGTAGGCGTGGCCCAGGTGAGGAGCGTCGTTTACGTAGTAGATGGGGGTCGAGACGTAGTACGCCTTCGCGTCTGCGCTCGTCCCCTGCTTCTCGGATCCAGTGGCCGCCATGGTCGAAATCCTAACGGCCCTGTGAAGATCCACTCACCTCGATTCCAGGGGGTGGACCGGGGGCCTCCGGTACGGGCCCCCTGGAATCGGGGCGAGGAGCGGGCTTCGGGCCGCCGGGGACCCTAGGGCCTTTCGTTCGGACGCCAGTCCGCCAGCAGGCCCTCGTACAGCTCCTTGTCCGTGAGCTCGCGCGGGGC
>NZ_JASKYR010000486.1:0-6691 GCF_041028215.1 Streptomyces flavofungini | reverse complement strand
CGGCTGACCACCGTGGCGGTACGCGGGGTGGGCGCGGTCGCCGATCCGGAGCTGCGCGCGGCCTTCGCGCACCGGGCGGGCCGGGCGGACGGGGAAGCCGCTCAACGGGGGCATTGAGCCGACACCGGCGGGCCGGTGCTTTACTTCACCGAATATCACACGAATTATCCCCTTTGTTCGACGCCGACGTTCGAAGACGGCCCGATCGAGCCCGATCAGGGCCACCCGGATCAAAGGGGTATTGAAGCGCGATGAGAGCAGCAGCCGCCCGTTACGGAACCGCCGGATCACTGGTCCTGACCGCCCTCGTCGTCGCCCCCGCGGGAAGCGCGAGCGGCGCCGCCCACCCGTCCGCCGAGGACCGGGGCTCCCTCGTGGCCGCCGCGCGGGCCGAGGCGGCGGGCATCCACTGGGGCGCCTGCCCCGAGGCCGAGGACATGCCGCCGTCCCTGCGGTGCGGGACGGTCCGGGTCCCGCTGGACTACGCCCGTCCGCGCGGCAAGCAGATCGGACTGACCGTCAGCCGCACCAGGGCGACCCGCAAGTCCGGCGACCGGGCGGTGGCCCGTCAGGGCTCACTGGTCTACAACCCCGGCGGCCCCGGCGCCTCCGGCATGCACTTCCCCGTCATCGGCGTCATGCCCGAGTGGAAGCGCATCGCCGCCGCCTACGACCTGGTGGGCTACGCCCCGCGCGGCGTCGGCCGCTCGGCCCCGCTGTCCTGCCGGGACCCCAAGCGGCTCACCAAGGCGCCCACCAGCGCGCCGAGCCACCCCGACCTCACGTACAAGAAGGAGCGCGTCGCCAAGGCCAAGGCGTACGCGCGCGGGTGCGCCGCCCGCAACCCCGACGTACGGCACTACACCTCGCTCAACAACGCGCGCGACCTCGACGTGCTGCGGGCCGCGCTCGGCGAGAAGAAGCTGACCTTCATGGGCGCCTCCTACGGCACCTACTTCGGGGCCCTGTACGCCACGCTCTTCCCCTCGCACGTGCGCCGCATGGTCTTCGACTCGGCGGTGAACCCCGCGCCCTCGCAGATCTGGTACGGCAACAACCTCGACCAGTCGGCGGCCTTCGAGCGGCGCTGGGCGGACTTCCGCGCCTGGGTGGCCAAGCACGACAAGGTCTACCGCCTGGGCGGGACGCCCGACGCGGTCATGCGGAGCTATGAGAAGGCGAGCGACCGGCTGAGCCGCAAGCCCGCCGGGGGCAAGGTCGGTCCGGGCGAGCTCCAGTCGGCCTTCCTCCAGGCCGGGTACTACGACGACTACTGGCCGACGCGCGCGCAGGCGCTCTCGCAGTACCTCAAGGGCAACGCGAAGCCGCTGATCGAGCAGGCCGCGCCCGAGCCGCGCGGGGCGGCGGAGGCCGAGAACGGCAACTCCGTCTACACGGCCGTGGAGTGCAACGACGCCCCCTGGCCGACGGACTTCGAGACCTGGGACCGGGACAACTCGCTGCTGGCGCGCTCGGCGCCGTTCGAGACCTGGGAGAACGCCTGGATGAACCTGCCGTGCGCCTACTGGTCGGCCCCCCGGCAGCAGCCGCTGGACGTCCGCGCCGACGGCGCAGAGCTGGCCCCGACCCTGATCCTGGCCGCCGAGCGCGACGCGGCCACCCCCTACGAGGGCGCTCTTGAGCTGAACCGCAGGCTGGGCGGCTCGGCCCTGGTGACCGAGCGGGACGCCGGATCGCACGGCATCGGCGGCGCCGCCAACACCTGCGTCAACGGCCATCTGGAGGCCTACCTCCTCAAGGGCCGTGTCCCGGCGCGGGGCACATCGTGCGCACCGCACCGGGAGCCGGAGCCGCAGTCCGGCGAGCGGGCCGCGCGGCGCCCCGTCGTCAGGGCGCTGTAGCGCGCTTACGCCAGGCCCGCCACGAGGTCGGCGACGGACTTGCGGCGGCCGGTGTAGAACGGTACCTCTTCGCGGACGTGCATCCGGGCCTCGGAGGCACGCAGGTGGCGCATGAGGTCGACGATGCGGTAGAGCTCGTCGGCCTCGAAGGCCAGGAGCCACTCGTAGTCACCGAGGGAGAACGAGGCGACCGTGTTGGCGCGCACGTCGGGGTAGCCGCGGGCCATCTTGCCGTGGTCGGCGAGCATGCGGCGGCGGTCCTCGTCGGGCAGCAGGTACCAGTCGTAGGAGCGCACGAAGGGGTAGACGCTGACGTAGTTGCGCGGCGTCTCGTCGGCCAGGAAGGCCGGGATGTGCGACTTGTTGAACTCGGCGGGACGGTGCAGCGCCATGTTCGACCAGACCGGGTCGAGGGCGCGGCCGAGCTTCGTGCGGCGGAAGAGGTTGTAGGCGTCCTGGAGCTCGTCGGCGGTCTCGGCGTGCCACCAGATCATGACGTCGGCGTCGGCGCGCAGGCCGGAGACGTCGTAGGTGCCGCGCACGGTGATGTCCTTGGCGGCGAGCTGGTCGAACAGCTCCTGGACCTCGTCGGCGTAGCCCGCGCGGTCCTCGGGCAGCACGTCCTTCAGCCGGAAGACGGACCACAGGGTGTAGCGGATGACCTCGTTGAGGTCCTTGGCCTTCTTGCCCGCGTTGGGCGTCTTGGCGGGGGCGTCGTCACTCATGCGCCTATTCTCCTCCGGGTCCGTGCAGACTCTGCACCGGGTCGCGGCTGAGCGCGTCAAGGCCCGAGCGGTCTCCGGTGAGCCGGTCGACGGCGGCGTGGGCGCTCGCGACGCAGGCCGGGATGCCCACACCGTCGTACGCCGCTCCGCACACGGCGAGGCCCGGCAGCTTGGCCACGTGCTCGCGGACGCGGGCCACGCGCGCGTGGTGGCCGACGGGGTACTGCGGGAGGCCGTCGTGCCAGCGGGTGACGCGGGTGGCGACGGGCGTGGCGTCGAGCCCGGTCGCCGCGCGCAGGTCGTGCCGCGAGAGCTCGATGAGCTCGGCGTCGTCGCGTCCGAGGATCTCGCTCTCCCCGTACCGCCCCACCGAGGTCCTGAGCACCAGCAGGCCGGGGTCCTCGTCGGCGATCCAGCCCCACTTGCGCGAGGCGAAGGTGGAGGCCTTGATGGTGTGGCCGTCGACGGGCGGCACGAGGAACCCGCTGCCCTCGGGCAACCGGGCCTCGCTCCGGCGGTAGGCGAGGGTCATCAGGGCCATGGAGGCGTACTCCACGCCCGCGAGTTCGGCGGCGGCGGCGGGCGCCTCGGCGCCGAGCAGCGCGGCGGCGGCGTAGGCGGGCACGGCCACGACGACGGACCCGGCGTCGATGACCTCGTCACCGGTGCTCACCCGCCACCCGTCCGGGGTGCGCCGCAGCCCGCTGACCGGCGCCCCGGTGCGGATCTCCCCGCCCCGCGCGCGCACGGCGTCCGCGAGGGCGAGCGGCAGTTGCCCGACGCCGCCCTCGATGCCCATGAAGACGGGCCCGGTCTGCTGGTTTCGCGCGGCCCTGGCCTGGATGGCGCGCACGCCCTCGGTCAGCGAGGTGTGCGTACGGGCGGCCTCGAAGAGCTGCGGGACGGCCGAGCGCAGGGAGATGCGGTAGGCGTCCCCCGCATAGACGCCGCCGAGCAGCGGCTCCACGAGCCGGTCGACGACCTCGCGGCCGAGGCGCTCGGCGACGAAGGCGCCGACCGCGACGTCGTCGCCCACCTCGGTGGGCGGCAGCTCACGGTCCCGCTCGATGCGGCGCAGGCCCTCGTCGGAGAGGACGCCGGAGAGCGCGGAGGCGTCGCCGGGCACGCCCATCACGTGGCCCTTGGGCATCGGGCGCAGGGCGCCGCGGGTCCAGATCGAGGCGGTGGCGGTGGCGGGCGGCTGGAGCCGGTCGCCGAGGCCCACCTCCCGGGCGAGCGCGACGGCTTCGGGGCGCCGGGCGAGCATCGACTCCGCGCCGAGGTCGACGCGGACCCCGGCGATCTCCCCGGCGTGCAGCTTGCCGCCGAGCCTGTCGGAGGCTTCGAGGAGGGTGACCCGGGTGCCCGGTGAGGTGACGAGCAGCCGGTGCGCGGCCGCGAGACCGGCGACGCCGCCTCCGATGACGACGACGTGGCCGCCCGTACCTGTGTCCGTTTCGCGCATGCCCCCACTCTCTCAGAGCCCGCGGCGGTCCCCCGACGGGAGGCTCCCCGCACGGGGTCCGGTGTCGCCGAGTCCGGACCGTGACCGCATCGGGACCGCCCGGCAACCACCGTTCCGCCCCGCCCCGGCGTCCAAGGAGCATCAGTCACCACTTCCCTCGGGGGGAACACAGATGCACACATCAGAGGCGGGCGGACGGCGCCGCGGGTCCCGGCTCCGCGCGGCGCGGGGTCTCTCGGGCGTCCTGCTGGCCGCCGCCCTCGCGCTCGCGGGCTGCTCCGCGGGCGACAGCGACAGCGGCGGCGACGGCGACAAGGCGGCGGTGGGCCGGAGCGACGCGGGCGGGGCGGGCGGACAGGCCGACAGCACGGCCGGAAAGCCCGGCGCCTCCGGCAAGCAGCGGCCCCAGCAGCCCGCGGGCACCCACATCATCCGCACGGCGACACTCACCGTCCGCGTCAAGGACGTCCCGGAGGCGCTGACGCGGGCGCGCGCCGCCGCCGAGGACGCGGGCGGCATCGTGGGCGACGAGAAGACCACCCGCGACGGCCGGGGCCGCGACCGCTCCCGCGTCGTGCTGCGCGTCCCGCAGGAGCGGTACGAGGAGGTGCTCGCCGCCCTTGAGGGCACCGGCAGGCTGCTCGACAGGGACGCCAAGGCCAAGGACGTCACCGACCAGGTCGTCGACGTGGAGAGCCGGGTCAGGTCGCAGCGGGCGAGCGTGGCACGGGTGCGGGAGCTGATGGACAGGGCCACGAAGCTGAGTGACGTGGTCACCCTCGAAGGCGAGCTGAGCACCCGTCAGGCGGATCTGGAGGCACTGCTCGCCCAGCGCGCCTCGCTGAAGGACCGCACCACCATGGCGACGATCACGCTTTCGCTCACCGAAGGCGCGGCGAAGGCGGACGCCGGGGACGACGACCCGACGTTCCTGTCCGCGCTGACCGGCGGCTGGGACGTGTTCGTGACCGTGCTGCGCTGGATCGCGATCGCCCTCGCCGCGGTGCTGCCGTTCGCCGCGGTGGCCGCGCTGCTGATCCTGCTGTGGCTGCGGCTCGTCCGCCCGAGGCTGCCGCGCCGCCCCGGGGACGCGCCGTAGCGTATCCGGCATGAGCAGCACACGAGAGCGACTGGTCATCATCGGAGGCGACGCGACCGGCATGTCCGCGGCGTCGCAGGCACGCAGGCTCAGGAAGCCGGAGGAGCTGGAGATCGTCGCGTTCGAGCGCGGCGACTTCACCTCGTACTCCGCCTGCGGCATCCCCTACTGGGTGGGCGGCGACGTGGCGGACCGGGACGACCTGATCGCGCGTACGCCACAGGAGCACCGCGCGCGCGACATCGACCTGCGCATGCGCACGGAGGTGCGCCGCCTCGACATCGACGGCAGGCGCGTACTGGCCCGCGACCTCGCCTCGGGCGAGGAGTACTGGACGGCGTACGACAAGCTCGTCATCGCCACGGGCGCCCGCCCCGTCCGTCCGCCGCTGCCCGGGATAGACGCGCCGGGCGTGTACGGCGTGCAGACCCTGGGCGACGGCGAGGCGCTGATCGACGCCCTGCGGCACACCGGGGGCAGGCGCGCGATGGTCGTCGGTTCGGGCTACATCGGCGTCGAGATGGCGGAGGCGCTGATCCGCCGGGGCTACCAGGTGACGGCCGTCAACCGGGGCAAGGAGCCCATGTCCACGCTCGACCCGGACATGGGCCGCCTGGTCCACGACGCGATGACCGGCATGGGCATCGAGATGGTGAACGACGCCGAGGTCACGAAGATCCTCACCGGGGACGACGGGCGGGCCAGGGCGGTGGTCACCGAGGACGCGGAGTACCCGGCGGACGTCGTGGTGCTCGGCCTCGGCGTGCGTCCGGAGACGAAGCTCGCCGAGGAGGCCGGACTGCCGCTCGGCGAGAGCGGCGGGCTGCTGACCGACCTGGCGATGCGGGTGCGCGGCCACGAGGACATCTGGGCGGGCGGGGACTGCGTGGAGGTCCTCGACCTGGTGTCGGGCCGCGAGCGCCACATCGCGCTCGGCACCCACGCGAACAAGCACGGCCAGGTCATCGGCTCGAACGTGGGCGGGGGCTACGCCACCTTCCCCGGCGTGGTGGGCACGGCCGTCAGCAAGGTGTGCGACCTGGAGATCGCGCGGACGGGGCTGCGCGAGAAGGAGGCACGGGCGGCGGGCCTGCGCTATGTCGCGGTGACCATCGAGTCGACGAGCCGCGCGGGCTACTACCCGAACGCGGCCCCGATGACGGTGAAGATGATCGCCGAGCAGCGCACGGGCAAGCTCCTCGGCGTCCAGATCGTGGGCCGCGAGGGCGCGGGCAAGCGGGTCGACATCGCGGCGGTGGCCCTGACGGCGCGGATGACGGTGGAACAGATGACGGCCCTGGACCTGGGGTACGCGCCCCCGTTCTCGCCCGTCTGGGACCCGGTGCTGGTGGCGGCGCGCAAGGCGGTGTCGGCGGTACGGGCGGGCTGACGCGCGCACGGCAGACGGCGACGGCGCACGGCACACGGCGTGCGGCACACGGCGCACGGCACACGGCCTGCGGCGCGCGAGGGGCGTACCGCGCGGAAACGCAAGGGCGCCCCTCACACGCCCCGCCATCACGCCCTGATTCGCGCGCCC
>NZ_JASKYR010000485.1:0-5515 GCF_041028215.1 Streptomyces flavofungini | reverse complement strand
CCCGGCAACCCCCCACGCACCCTCGCCCGCCGGACCGTCCTCGGAGCCGCGGCCGCGACCGCCGCCGTTCCGGCCCTGCTCGCCATGTCGGCGCCCGCCTCCGCGGCGGCCGGAGACAAGCGGCGCAAGCCCGCCGCCCTGCCCGGTGGCGGTGACCTCGGCCCCAACGTCATCGTCTTCGACCCGTCCACGGCCGGCATCCAGGGCAAGCTGGACGAGATCTTCAGAAAGCAGGAGTCGGCGCAGTTCGGCACGGGACGCTACGCCCTGCTGTTCAAGCCGGGAACGTACAACGGCCTCAACGCCCAGCTCGGCTTCTACACCTCGATCATGGGCCTCGGCCTCTCCCCGGACGACACGAACATCAACGGCGACGTCACCGTGGACGCGGGCTGGTTCAACGGCAACGCCACCCAGAACTTCTGGCGCTCGGCGGAGAACCTCGCGCTCAAGCCGGTCAACGGCACCAACCGCTGGGCCGTCGCCCAGGCCGCGCCCTTCCGGCGCATGCACATCAAGGGCGGGCTCAACCTCGCCCCGGCGGGGTACGGCTGGGCCAGCGGCGGCTACATCGCCGACAGCCGCATCGACGGCGAGGTCGGCCCGTACTCGCAGCAGCAGTGGTACACCCGCGACAGCTCGGTGGGCGGCTGGGTCAACGCCGTCTGGAACATGGTGTTCTCGGGCGTGCAGGGCGCCCCGGCCAACAGCTTCCCCAACCCTCCGTACACCACCCTGGACACCACGCCCATCTCGCGCGAGAAGCCGTTCCTGTACCTGGACGGCGGCAACTACCGGGTCTTTCTGCCCGAGAAGAGGACCAACGCCCGCGGCGTCACCTGGGGCAACGGCACCCCGCGCGGCACCTCGCTGCCCCTCAGCCAGTTCTACGTGGCCAAGCCCGGCGTCAGCGCCGCCACCCTGAACGCCGCCCTGGACCAGGGGCTGCACCTCCTGCTGACCCCCGGCATCTACCACCTCGACCAGACGGTCCAGATCAAGCGCGCGAACACGGTGGTCCTCGGCCTCGGGTACGCCACCCTCATACCCGACAACGGCGTGGTCGCGATGAAGGTGGCCGACGTCAACGGCGTCCGTCTCGCCGCATTCCTGATCGACGCGGGCACGGTCAACTCACCGGTCCTCCTGGAGGTGGGCCCCTCGGGCTCCGCCGCCGACCACGCGGCCAACCCGATCACCGTCCAGGACGTCTTCATCCGGGTCGGCGGCGCCGGTGCGGGCAAGGCGACCACCGGCATGGTGATCAACAGCCGCCACACCATCATCGACCACACCTGGATCTGGCGCGCCGACCACGGCGACGGCGTCGGCTGGGAGACCAACCGCAGCGACTACGGCATCCGCGTCAACGGCGACGACGTCCTGGCGACGGGCCTGTTCGTCGAGCACTTCAACAAGTACGACGTGCACTGGTTCGGCCAGCGGGGCCGCACCATCTTCTTCCAGAACGAGAAGGCCTACGACGCGCCCAACCAGGCGGCGGTGCAGGACGGGAACACCAAGGGCTTCGCCGCCTACAAGGTGAACTCGTCCGTCACCACCCACGAGGGCTGGGGCCTCGGCAGCTACTGCTACTACAACGTGGACCCGAGCATCCGCCAGGACCACGGCTTCTCCGCGCCCAACACCCCGGGCGTGAAGTTCCACAACCTCTCCGTGGTCTCGCTGGGCGGCAACGGCCAGTACAACCACGTCATCAACAGCACCGGCGGACCCACCTCCGGCACCTCGACCGTGCCGTCCACGGTGGTGTCCTACCCCTGATACCGGCCGTGCGGGCGGGTCACCCGGGGGTGTCCGCCCGCACGGCTGCCGTGTCGTACAGCGCCTTGGCGTCCGCGTCGAGGTAGGAGCCGTAGGAGATGTCGGCGGTGTCGCCCCCGGTGTGCCAGCCGCCGATGACGCCGATGACGCCCCAGCCCGTGCCGCGCCGCACCAGGAAGGGGCCGCCCGAGGTGCCGCCGGAGTAGTCGTCGCAGGCGATCCGCAGGAAGCTGCCGGGGACCGCGGGGTCGGTGCTGTCGTAGCGGACGGTCCTGTCCGTGCAGTCCAGCGGCCGGGGCCGGTTGGCCGGATAGCCGATCAGGCGTACCGGATCGTGGTCGTAACCGGCGTCGACGAGCAACTCCGCGCCGCCCACCGCGTCTTCGAGCTCCCTGGCGCCGTTCGGCTCGGTCCTGAGGAAGGCGAAGTCGAGGTCGGCCGCGGCGTCGCGGCCCTTCGACAGGTACCGCGGGTCGACATGGACGCCGCCGGAGGTGACGGCGAAGGCACCGTGCGGCTTCCTGCCGTCGTCGTACTCCGGGACGAAGACCAGGTTCCCGCGCGCTTCCGGCCGCTCGAAGCAGTGGGCCGCGCTCATCACCAGGTCCTTGCCGGGGCTTCTGACGACCGTCCCGCCGCAGAAGCGGCCGGTGCCGGTGCCGTCGTCCCAGAAGAACGTGCCGACCATCGGCAGCCCCGCGAAGGGCGTGCCGGGCGCGTCGGGCAGACGCCCCCGCGTCCCGGGCCGGTCCACTCCGGGCCGCCGCACCCGGGGCTGCTCCGGTCCGGCCCGCTCCACCACGGGCCGCGCCGCCCGCATGCGCTCGGGGGTCCAGTGGGCGACGGCCGCCCGGACGCCCGGCGCCGGGGTGCCGAGCGCCTGTCCCGGCACCCCCGACAGCCCCCAGAGCACCAGGAGCAGTGCCGCGGCGCCCAGCGCCGCCCCGTGCGACGACCGCATGGGCATCCCCCTCGCGTCGTTATCGGTGCCAGTGTCGGTGGATGCGGGTGAATCGACCCGGTTGGCGGGACTGCACCCGTATGGTCCATGATCGTATGGCCGGGCAGCGCAGGGGGAGACATCATGAGCCGACTCATACGGCCGTACGCGTGGTTCGCCGCGTTCGTCCTGGTGACGGGAGCCGCGTGCACGGGCCCCGGCGACGACACCCGGGCGGGCCGCGCGGGAGCCCGCGGCGTGGGTGACACGCTCTTCCCCGGCCTGGGCAACGGCGGCTACGACGTCGCGCACTACGACCTCACCCTGGACTACGTCCCCGAGACCAACCACCTCAAGGCCACCGCGGTCATCACCGCCCGTGCCACCCAGGACCTGAGCCGCTTCGACCTCGACTTCGCGGGCCTGAAGGTACGTGGCGTGGAGGTGGACGGCGCGAAGGCCGCTTTCACGCGCGAGAAGAACGAGCTGGTGCTCACGCCCGCGAAGACCCTGCGCAAGGGCACGGTCTTCGAGACGACGGTCGCGTACGACGGCACGCCGAGGATGACCGAGGACGCCGACGGGGGAGTGGAGGGCTGGATCGAGACCGACGACGGCGCGACGGCGCTGGGTGAACCCACCGGCTCCATGACGTGGTTCCCCGGCAACCACCACCCCTCCGACAAGGCCACCTACGACATCACCGTCTCGGTGCCCAAGGACGAGGACGGCGACCCCTACGACGTCCTCAGCAACGGTGAGCTGGTCAAGGAGGAGGACCAGGGCAAGCGGGTCACGAGCCACTGGCGCACCGAGGAGCCCATGGCCGGGTACCTGGCCAATGTGACCGTCGGCTACTTCGACCTGCACAAGGGCCGTACGTCACAGGGCGTTCCCGTCCTCGTCGGCGTCGACCCCGACGAGGCGGCGGACTCCGAGGGCGTCGAGGACCTGGTGCCCGAGGTCACCGACTGGGCCAGTGAGCGCTTCGGCCCCTACCCCTTCTCCTCGGTCGGCGCCGTCGTGGACCACCTGCCCGGCCTCGACTACGCCCTGGAGACCCAGACGCGGCCCTACTTCGACTCCGCGCCCGATGACACCCTGGTCGTGCACGAACTGGCCCACCAGTGGTTCGGCAACTCGGTCACGCCGCGCAGGTGGAAGGACATGTGGCTGAACGAGGGCTTCGCCACCTACGCCGAGTGGCTCTGGCAGGAGGACCACGGAGGGCGGACCGCCGACGAGATCTTCGACGCGTTCTATGACGGCAGCCACGAGGAGAGCGAGGGCATCTGGGACTTCCCGCCGGGCGCCCCGCCGAGCGGTCCGCGCACGTCCGACCCGCCGGTGTACGGCAGGGGCGCCATGACGCTGCACAAGGTGCGCGAGGAGATCGGCGACGAGGACTTCTTCGACGTCGTCCGGGAGTGGACGCGGCGGTACCGCCACAAGAACGCGGACACCGAGGACTTCATCTCCCTCTGCGAGGACGTGTCGGGGGAGGACCTTTCCGAACTGTTCGACACCTGGCTCTTCACGAAGGGGAAGCCCAGGCACCCGTCGTCCTAACCCGCTTCCCAGGGGTCCGCGGTGAACTGGGCGACCAGTGCCCTGGGCGCGTCCTTCGCGAAGCACGTCTCCAGTCCGGCGGCCGAGATCGCCGCGGCGGCCTCGGCCCGGGGGAACATCTCCTCCTCGTAGGCGATGAGGGCGGCCTCCGGGTCGCCGGGGCGGGCGATGAGGGCCTTGGCCAGTTCGGCGGCGTCCAGCATGGCGTTGTTGGCGCCCTCGCCCGCGTAGGGCGACATCACGTGGGCGGCGTCGCCGAGCAGGGTGACGCCGGGGACGTGCCGCCAGCGGTGACCGGCGGGCAGGGCGACGATCGGGCGGGGGACCAGTGCGCCGTCGGCGTCGGCCACGAGGTTCCGCAGACCGGAGTGCCAGTCGGGGAACTGCTCCAGGACGGCCCGCTTGGCCGCCGCGGTGTCGGTGAAGTCGATGCCGTCGAGCCAGGAGCGCCCGGTCCTGACCGAGGCGTAGACGTGCAGGCTGCCGTCGGCCTCGCGGTGGGCGAGGAAGCCCCTGCCGTCGCCGAGCGCGAAGAGCATGCCGGGGCCGACCACCTTCGCGGACTCCGGGTGCCGGATGTCGGCGTCGGACAGGTCGATCTCGACGGTGGAGACACCGGCGTAGGAGGGGCGGACGTCGGAGACCAGCGTGCGCACCCTGGACCAGGCGCCGTCGGCGCCCACGAGCACGTCGGCGGTGAAGGTGCCGCCGTTCGCGAGCGTCACCTCGTGGCGGCCGTCGTCCAGCGTGCGTACGGCGGTGGCCTTGGCGTTCCAGTGGACGGTGCCCTGCGGGAGCGCGTCCAGGATGAGGTCGCGCAGGGCGCCTCGGTCGATCTCGGGACGGCCGCCGCCGGAGTCCTCGTCGCTGATCTGAAGATGGACGGCGGCGTGCTTGTCGAGGACGCGGGTGGCCTGGCCGCCCGGGTGCACCAGGGCGCGGAACCCGTCGTACAGCTCCATGGCGCGCAGGGCCGCCTGACCGGACTCCTCGTGCATGTCGAGCATGCCGCCCTGGGTGCGGGCGTGGCGGTCGGTCTCCAGGTCGAAGACGGCTGAGGGCACGCCGTTGACGTGCAGGGCGCGGGCGAGGGTGAGCCCGCCGAGGCCGCCGCCGACGATGGCGATCGGGACGTGCCGCGGGGCGCTGACCGGGGTGTTCTCTGGGGCGGTGGACATGGCGGGCCTCGATTCCGGAGGAGTGGGGGTCACGCCTCCACCG
>NZ_JASKYR010000484.1:0-5637 GCF_041028215.1 Streptomyces flavofungini | reverse complement strand
GAGAGGGGCCCCGCGGCTCAGAAGCGCCCGGCGCCCAGGTCCCGCGAGACGGCGCGGGCGCAGTCCCGCACGGCCGCGATCAGCTCGGGGCGCAGCTCCCCGTCCCGGCAGACCCGCTCCACGGCGCCGGTCACACCGACCGCGCCGACCGGCATGCGGCGCCGGTCGTGGATGGGCGCGGCGACGGAGGCGATGCCCTCCCAGGTCTCCTCGACGTCGGCCGCGTACCCCCGCGCGCGGGTGAGGTCGAGGACGCCCTCGAATTCCTCGGGGTCGGTCACCGTACGGGCCGTGAGCGGCTGCCGCTCGGCCTCCAGGGCCTCGTTGTGCGCGACCGGGTCGTAGGCGGAGAGCACCTTGCCGAGGGCGGTGGAGTGCAGCGGCTGCATGGCGCCCACCTCCAGGACCTGGCGGCTGTCGTCGGGCCGGAAGACGTGGTGGACGATGAGCACGCCCTGCTGGTGCAGCACGCCGAGGTGGACGCTCTCGCCGCTGGAGCGCGCCAGGTCGTCGGTCCACACCAGGGCGCGGGCCCGCAGCTCGTGCACGTCCAGATAGCTGTTGCCGAGGCGCAGCAGCTCCGCGCCGAGCTGGTAGCGGCCGGAGGCGGAGTCCTGCTCGACGAAGCCCTCCGCCTGGAGGGTGCGCAGGATGCCGTGTGCCGTGCCCTTGGCGAGGTCGAGCGAGGAGGCGATCTCCGAGAGACCGAGCCGTCGCTCGCCGCCCGCGAGCAGCCGCAGCATCGCCGCGGCCCGTTCGAGCGACTGGATGTTGCGTGCCATCGCAGCCTCTACCTCCGATCCCCAACACCAACACTCGACGTTCGACAATGCTGAACACTATCGGTCGTTGTCGACCTCTCGCTAATGCCCGGACAGCCTGTGTTGCCCCCGTTTCCCCCGTCGGGCACCACTTCACGCCGCCCCGGGGCCACCCGTCCGCCCCGTGGACGCCTTGGCTGCGGGGCGAGGGTCCCGGCTACCCTGGCCGGGTGCGCCTTGCAGCCAAGGCGCAAAGCCGACAGCCGTCGCACTCCAGGGAGCTCTTTCATGGCCTCGTCGCCAACCCCGTCGTCGCAGTCCACGCCCGTTCCGCCCGAGAGCAGGACCCGGGCCGACGCCCTCCGCGAGGCCCTCGCCACCCGGGTGGTGGTGGCCGACGGCGCGATGGGCACGATGCTCCAGGCGCAGGACCCGACCCTTGAGGACTTCCAGCACCTCGAGGGCTGCAACGAAGTCCTGAACATCACCCGTCCCGACATCGTGCGCTCGGTGCACGAGGAGTACTTCGCGGTCGGCGTCGACTGCGTGGAGACCAACACGTTCGGCGCGAACTTCGCCGCCCTGAGCGAGTACGACATCCCCGAGCGCAACTTCGAGCTCTCCGAGGCCGGGGCCCGCATCGCCCGCGAGGTCGCCGACGAGTTCACCGCGTCGACCGGGCAGCAGCGCTGGGTCCTCGGCTCGATGGGCCCCGGCACCAAGCTGCCCACCCTCGGCCACGCGCCCTACGCCACCCTGCGCGACGCCTACCAGACCAACGCCGAGGGCATGATCGCCGGCGGCGCCGACGCGCTCCTGGTGGAGACCACCCAGGACCTCCTCCAGACCAAGGCGGCGATCCTCGGCGCCCGCCGCGCCCTGGACGCCACCGGCGCCAACCTGCCGCTGATCTGCTCGGTCACCGTCGAGACCACCGGCACGATGCTCCTCGGCTCCGAGATCGGCGCCGCCCTGACGGCCCTGGAGCCGCTCGGCATCGACATGATCGGCCTGAACTGCGCGACCGGCCCCGCCGAGATGAGCGAGCACCTGCGCTACCTCGCCCGGCACTCGCGCGTGCCGATCTCCTGCATGCCCAACGCGGGCCTGCCGGTCCTCGGCAAGGACGGCGCCCACTACCCCCTGACCGCCGCCGAGCTCGCCGACGCCCAGGAGGGCTTCGTACGCGACTACGGCCTGTCCCTGGTCGGCGGCTGCTGCGGCACCACGCCCGAGCACCTGCGCCAGGTCGTCGAGCGCGTGCGCGGCGTGCAGACCGTCCCCAGGGACCCCAGGCCCGAGCCGGGCGCCGCCTCGCTGTACCAGACGGTGCCGTTCCGCCAGGACACCTCGTACATGGCGATCGGCGAGCGGACCAACGCCAACGGCTCGAAGAAGTTCCGCGAGGCCATGCTGGAGGGCCGCTGGGACGACTGCGTGGAGATGGCACGCGACCAGATCCGCGAGGGCGCGCACATGCTCGACCTGTGCGTGGACTACGTGGGCCGGGACGGCGTCGCCGACATGGCGGAGCTCGCGGGCCGCTTCGCCACCGCCTCCACCCTGCCCATCGTCCTGGACTCCACCGAGCTGCCGGTCATCCGGGCGGGCCTGGAGAAGCTCGGCGGGCGCGCCGTCATCAACTCCGTCAACTACGAGGACGGCGACGGACCCGAGTCCCGCTTCGCCAAGGTCACCGCGCTGGCCAAGGAGCACGGCGCCGCGCTGATCGCGCTGACCATCGACGAGGAGGGCCAGGCCCGCACCGCCGAGCACAAGGTCGCCATCGCCGAGCGCCTGATCGACGACCTCACCGGCAACTGGGGCATCCACGAGTCCGACATCCTCATCGACACCCTGACCTTCACCATCTGCACCGGTCAGGAGGAATCGCGGGGCGACGGCATCGCCACCATCGAGGCGATCAGGGAGCTGAAGAAGCGCCGCCCGGACGTGCAGACCACGCTGGGCCTCTCGAACATCTCCTTCGGCCTCAACCCGGCCGCCCGCGTCCTGCTCAACTCCGTCTTCCTGGACGAGTGCGTCAAGGCGGGCCTGGACTCCGCGATCGTGCACGCCTCCAAGATCCTGCCGATCGCGCGCTTCGACGACGAGCAGGTCGGCGTCGCCCGCGACCTCATCTACGACCGCCGCGCCGAGGGCTACGACCCCCTCCAGAAGCTCATGGAGCTCTTCGAGGGCGTCTCCACCAAGTCGATGAAGGCGGGCAAGGCCGAGGAACTCCTGGCCCTGCCGCTGGACGAGCGCCTCCAGCGCCGCATCATCGACGGCGAGAAGAACGGCCTGGAGGCCGACCTGGACGAGGCGCTCCAGGACACCCCGGCCCTGGACATCGTCAACAACACCCTCCTGGAGGGCATGAAGGTCGTCGGCGAGCTGTTCGGCTCCGGCCAGATGCAGCTGCCCTTCGTGCTCCAGTCCGCCGAGGTGATGAAGACCGCCGTCGCCCACCTCGAACCGCACATGGAGAAGTCCGACGCCGAGGGTAAGGGCACCATCGTCCTCGCCACCGTGCGCGGCGACGTCCACGACATCGGCAAGAACCTCGTCGACATCATCCTGTCCAACAACGGCTACAACGTCGTGAACCTCGGCATCAAGCAGCCGGTCGCCGCGATCCTGGACGCCGCCGAGGAGCACCGCGCCGACGTGATCGGCATGTCAGGCCTCCTGGTGAAATCCACGGTGATCATGAAGGAGAACCTGGAGGAGCTCAACCAGCGCGGCATGTCCGCCGACTTCCCGGTGATCCTCGGCGGCGCCGCCCTGACCCGCGCCTATGTGGAGCAGGACCTGCACGAGATCTACGAGGGCGAGGTCCGCTACGCCCGCGACGCCTTCGAGGGCCTGCGCCTGATGGACGCCCTCATCGCCGTCAAGCGCGGCGTGCCCGGCGCCACCCTGCCCGAGCTCAAGCAGCGCCGCGTCCCCACCAGGGCGAACGCGGCCGTCCTTGAGGTCAACGAGGACGAGGGCCCCGCCCGCTCCGACACGGCCACCGACAACCCCGTGCCGACCCCGCCCTTCTGGGGCACCCGCGTCGTCAAGGGCATCCAGCTCAAGGAGTACGCCTCCTGGCTCGACGAGGGCGCGCTCTTCAAGGGCCAGTGGGGCCTGAAGCAGGCACGGACCGGCGACGGGCCCTCGTACGAGGAACTCGTCGAGAGCGAGGGGCGCCCCCGGCTGCGCGGCTGGCTGGACGAGCTGCACACCAAGAACCTCCTTGAGGCGGCCGTCGTGCACGGCTACTTCCCGTGCGTCTCCAAGGGCGACGACCTGATCATCCTCAACGACGACGGCTCGGAGCGGACCCGCTTCTCCTTCCCGCGCCAGCGCCGCGGCCGCCGGCTCTGCCTCGCGGACTTCTTCCGCCCCGAGGAGTCCGGCGAGACCGACGTCGTGGGCCTCCAGGTCGTCACCGTCGGATCGAGGATCGGCGAGGCCACCGCCGAGCTCTTCGCCGCCGACTCCTACCGCGACTACCTCGAACTGCACGGCCTGTCCGTGCAGTTGGCCGAGGCGCTCGCCGAGTACTGGCACGCGCGTGTGCGCGCCGAACTCGGCTTCGGCGGCGAGGACCCGGCCGACGTGGAGGACATGTTCGCCCTGAAGTACCGCGGCGCCCGCTTCTCCCTCGGCTACGGCGCCTGCCCCGACCTGGAGGACCGCGCCAAGATCGCCGACCTGCTCCGGCCCGAGCGGATCGGCGTCCACCTCTCCGAGGAGTTCCAGCTCCACCCGGAGCAGTCGACGGACGCGATCGTCATCCACCACCCCGAGGCGAAGTACTTCAACGCGCGCTGATCCGGGTCAGTCGTACACTGGTCGGTCCAGTGCAGGCCGGTTGCCTTGCCGTCTAGGCGGGCGACCGGCCTTCTCGTCCCTCATGGAAGGTGTGGTCGCATGACCAGTACGGTTCCCGCGCTCGGCACCCGAACGGCCGAAGGGTCCGCCCTCCAGGCCGTCCTGCTCGACATGGACGGCACGCTCGTCGACACCGAGGGCTTCTGGTGGGACGCCGAGGTCGAGGTCTTCGCCCGGCTCGGCCACACGCTCGACGAGGCCTGGCGCGACGTCGTCGTCGGCGGGCCCATGACGCGCAGCGCGGCCTTCCTCATCGAGTCCACGGGCGCCGACGTCACCGTCGCGGAACTCACCGTGCTGCTCAACAACGGCTTCGAGGACCGCATCAGCCGTACGCTGCCGCTGATGCCGGGCGCCGCCAGGCTCCTCGCCGAACTGGCCTCGCACGACGTCCCCATGGCGCTGGTCTCCGCCTCGCACCGGCGCATCATCGACCGCGTCCTGGACTCGATCGGCGCCCACCACTTCACGCTCACCGTCGCGGGCGACGAGGTGTCCCGCACCAAGCCCCACCCCGCCCCCTATCTGCTCGCCGCCTCCGGGCTCGGCGCCGAGCCCGCCCGATGTGCCGTCATCGAGGACACCGCGACCGGTGTGGCCGCCGCGGAGGCCGCGGGCTGCCGGGTGGTGGCCGTGCCGTCGGTCGCCCCGATCCCCGCGGGCGCCGGGCGCACGGTCGTGCCGTCCCTCGAACACGTCGATCTGCCGTTCCTGCAAGGTCTCATGACCCTCTGACAGTTCCGTTTCCGAACCCGGTCCGGTGTGTGACCTTTCCCACTCGTACGGGGGTCGACAGAGGGGCAGGCGTGTGCCGAACCCCCTCCTGGGGCTGCTGGGGGCGTGACGTTGTGTCCTGATTGATGGAAGCGTGCACGAATCCTTCCGGTGTCGGGTTATCAATGCGTCCGCGCCCGGTTTCACTGCGTGATTGGCGCCCGGCCGCCGCCCCCTCCGGCGCTCAACTGGTGCGGACTAATGTCGTCGCGAGAAC
>NZ_JASKYR010000483.1:0-6241 GCF_041028215.1 Streptomyces flavofungini | reverse complement strand
CGTCGGCGGCGACGCGGACCAGTCGGCTGATCGGAAGGCCGGGGGCGTCACGGGCCCGCCGGTCGCGGTCCCCTGTCTTGTGGTCCCCGTCCCCGTCCCCGTCCCCGGAGACGGCGATCAGACACACGGTGACCAGGCAGACGGCGATCAGGCAGACGGCGGTGAGCAGGGCAATCGCCGGTCTCCCACCGGAGCGCCGCGACCCGGGTTCCTGTGACACCTCGCATCCCATGCCCCTACGACGTGACAGCGCCGCCGGACGTTCGGTCAGGGCCTGCCGAACTTCGCCCTGGCCGCCGGGGTCACCGGGGTGAAGAAGTTGACGAGGTTGCCGTCGGGGTCGCGGAAGAGCAGGGCGCGGTTGCCCCACGGCATGGTCGTGGGCTCCTTGACGAACTCCTCGACGGAGCCCGCCAGATTCTCGTACACGCGGTCCACGTCGGCCACGAGGAACTCGGTGATCACGCTCTGGTTCGCCGCGGGACGGGCGGAGCCGGGGGCGAACAGCGGGACGGTCCGGGTGCTGGCGATCGCGAGTGTGGCACTCGCCGTCCTGAGCTCGGCGAAGTCCTCCGTCGCCCAGGAGGCCGGGACTCCGGTGGCCTTCTCGTAGAAGGCGACGAGCCGTGCGACGTCGGCGGTGATGATGCGGATGGAGACGAAGTCCATGACGTTTCCCTTGCTTGTCTCGGCTGCTGGGCGCCTTGCTGCACCGCTCCTCGGCTGCTGCCGGAGGCGGTGTGCGTCGCACGGTAGGACAAATAGGGGACAGAAACGGTCCGGTATGCGCAGTAGGCTGCGGAGCATGTCCCGACCCACCGGCCGCGTACTCGCTCTCCTGGAGCTGCTCCAGTCCGGCGGCACCCGCACCGTGACGGAGCTCGCCGACCGGCTCGGTGTCGACGGGCGGACCGTGCGGCGCTATGTCAACCACCTGGTGGACATCGACGTACCCGTCGAGGCGGTGCGCGGGCGCTACGGCGGCTACCGGCTCGCCCCCGGCTACCGCATGCCGCCCCTGATGCTCACCGACGAAGAGGCGCTCGCCGTACTGCTCGGCCTGATCGCCGGACGCCGGGCGGGGCTGACGGCCACGGAGGACACGGCGAGCGAGACGGCGGCGGCCAAGGTCCGGCGCGTCCTGCCCACGCGCCTGGCCCACCGCCTCGACGCGGTCCTTGCGTCCCTCGCCTTCACCGAGGGGCCCGGCGCGTCCGCCACCCCCGGCACGGGGGTCCTGCTCACCGTCGCCGACGCGGTGCGCCACCAGCGACCGCTGGCGATCAGGTACACCGACCGCGAGGGCCGGAGCGGCGGCCGCACCCTGCACCCGTACGGGATCGTCACCCACGCGGGCCGCTGGTACGTCACGGGCACGGACCCGGAACGCGACGAGGACCGGACCTTCCGGCTCGACCGCGTCATGGACGCGAGGGCGCTGCCCGGCTCCTTCGAGAAGCCCGCGGGGCCGGACCCCGCGGAGCGCGTCGTGACCGGCTTCGCCACGGCCGGCTACCGGCACCGGGTGACCCTGCGCGTCCACGGGACGGTCGAGCAGATCCGCTCCCGCCTGCCCGCCAGTGTGGCGACCGTGACAGACGAATACGCCGACCCCGGCCCCGACACCGCTATCGGCACCCGCACCGAGGCGGAGGCGTCGGCCGAGCGCTGGCGGCGCGTCGAACTGCGGGTGGAGAGCCTCGACTGGCTCCCACCGGTGCTCGCCTCCCTCGACCGCCCGTTCACCGTCGAACGCCCCGACGCGCTGCGTGACCTCGTCGCCGCCCTCGCCGACCGCCTCGCGTCCTACGCCCGACGGCCCTGAGCGCCCGTACCCGTGACCCTGCCCTCTGCTGTCGGCAGAAGCCCTACGAGGGGGCGGCCAGGGCCTGCCAGGGTGACCGGATGCAGCAGAACCGGATGAAGCAGAAGACGTCGGTGCGCCGCCTCGACCTGGGCTACTTCGTGCGGCCCGCCTCCGAGACGGGACACCACGAGCCGCGCGTCGAACCCGTACTGGCCTACCTGGTCCGGCGGGAGGAGGGACTGCTCCTCTTCGACACCGGCATCGGCGCCGGTGACGCCGAAACCGAGGCCCACTACCGTCCCCGGCGCCGACCGCTGGCGGACGCCCTCGCCGCGGCGGGGGTCTCCCATGCCGACATCACCCTGGTGACCAACTGCCATCTCCACTTCGACCACTGCGGCGGCAACCCGTCCTTCGCGGGCAGGCCCATCGTGGTGCAGTCGACGGAGCTGGCCACCGCCCGGCGCGGCGGATACACCATCGACGCGCTCGTCGACTTCCCCGGTGTCCGGTACGAGGAGACCGACGGTGAGGCGGAGCTCTGGCCCGGGGTGCGGATCATCCCCACCCCGGGGCACACCGACGGACACCAGAGTCTGGTGGTCCGGCAGCCGGACGGCACCGTCGTGCTCGCCGGGCAGGCGCATGACTTCGCGTCCCACTTCGCGTCGGACGACCTGGCCCGCCGGGCCGCCCTGGACGGCCACGCCGCACCGCTCCCCGCCTACCGGCCCTGGCTGGAGCGGCTCCTCGGCTTCGACCCGCGCCGCGTCCTCTTCGCCCACGACAGCTCGGTCTGGGAGCCGGGCGCCGACGGGTGACGCCGTCGCACCGGCGAGCGTGCCCGTTCACCGGTCCCGGGCCGCCGCCCACACCCCGGGAACGCGGTCCTTCCACGGGCTCGCCTGTTCGAGCTGGCCCGCCAGGCGGAAGAGGAGGTCCTCCCGGCCGTAGCCCGCGGCGAACTGCATGCCGACCGGGAGGCCCGTCCCGGCGTCGGCCGTCACGGGGACCGACATGGCCGGTGTGCCCGCCGCGTTGAACGCCAGGGTGAACGGTGAACGGTCGTTGAGGCGGTCGATCCAGTCGAAGCCGTCCATGGTCTCCGCGCCCTCGGCGTAGACCCCCAGGGGCATGGGAAGCTCGGGCAGGGTCGGGGTGAGCAGGACGTCGTGGGTGCCGAAGTACCCTGCCAGGCTCCGGCCGACCCGGTTCCGTATCCCGAGCGCGGTGACGAGCTGGGGGCCGCTGACCCGCTGTCCGTAGTGGTAGCCCGCGAGGGTCTCCCGTTCCAGGGTCGACATGTCGATGGGACGGTCGAGGGTCGCCGCGAGTCCATCGACCGAGGCCGCGAGATTCGCCGTCATCAGGCGGGCGGTGGCCAGCACGAACTCCTCCCAGTCGGCCCCGAGTCCGACCGGCTCCTCCGTCACCCGGTGGCCGAGGGATTCGAGCAGACGGACCGTGCGGGAGAGGGCGTCGGCGACGGGAGCGGCGGTACGGCGACCGCCCCACGCCTGGGCCAGGACGCCGATCCGCAGTGTGCCCGGGTCGCGGGTGACCTCCTCGGCGTAGGGGCGGCGCGGCTCCTCTGCGTAGTAGGGGTCACCCGGCTCGGGCCCCCGGATCTGGTCGAGCAGGGCCGCGCTGTCGCGCACGCAGCGGCTCACGCCGCCCTGCACGGCGAGCCCGCTGAAGATCTCGTCGGCGTCCGGCCCCACCGAGACCCGGCCGCGCGTGGGCTTCAGGCCGAAGAGGCCGTTGCAGGCGGCGGGGATGCGCAGCGAGCCCGCGGCGTCGGTGGCGTGCGCGACCGGGACCACCCCGGCGGCGACGGCCGCGCCCGCGCCCCCGCTCGAACCGCCCGCGCTCCGTGCGAGGTCCCACGGGTTGCGGGTCGCCCCGTACGGCGCGGGCTCCGTCGTGATGCTGTAGGCCATCTCCGGTGTGGCGGTCCGCCCGAACGTCACGAGACCGGCGCGGCGGAAGCGCCGCATCAACGACGAGTCGGCGCCCGCGACGAGGCCCGCCGCGAGACGGCTGCCCAGCTCCATCCGCCTTCCGGCCATGGCGACACCGAGGTCCTTGATCAGGAAGGGGACCCCGGCCAGCGGTGCGCTGCCGGGGGCGGGCCTGTCGTCGGTCGGCCAGGTCTCGACGAGGGCGTTGATCCGCGGTTCGACCACCCGCGCGGCCTCCCGTGCGGCCGCCTCCAGTTCGCCGGGCGTCACCTCGCCCCCGGCCACCAGTTCCGCGAGGCCGACCGCGTCATGACTCACGTACTCGCTGACGTGCATGGTCACTCCCAGCTCAAGAATAGACACCAATAGATACCGTTGAGTCCCTGATGATACCGAGCGGTATCGTGAGGGACGGGCTGGTACCGTAGCAGGTGTCGGGAGGCCCGGCCGAACGAGACATCACGGAGCAGTCATGGCAACGACCGCCGGAAGGCCGGGCAGGGTGGCAAAGCTGCCGCCGCGCGAGCGCATCCTCGACGCGGCGGAGGAACTCTTCCAGCGGGAGGGCATCCTGCGCGTGGGCGTCCAGGCGATCGCCGAGCGGGCCGAGACCACCAAGATGGCCATCTACCGCCACTTCGAGACCAAGGACGCGCTGGTCGCGGAGTGGCTGCGCATCGTCGCCGCCGAGTACCAGGCGGCGTTCGACCGGGTCGAGGCGGAACACCCCGGGCGGCCCGAGGAGCAGATCCTGGGACTGGCGCGCTTCATCGCCGAGGGACTGCCCGCGATCTCGTACCGCGGCTGCCCGTTCATCAACTCCCTCGCCGAGCTGCCCGACCGCACCCACCCCGCCCGGCGGGTGATCGAGGAGCACAAGGCACGCCAACTGCGCCGACTGGTCGCCCTGTGCACCGCCGCCGGGCTGCCCGACCCCGGGCAGGCCGCCGCCGAGACCACCTTCGTCCTGGAAGGCGCACAGGTCAGCACGCAGAACGGCAGCGTCGACCGGGCGGGCGAGCGGCTCCTGCGGATCGTCGGGGGCATCATCGACCGCCACCGGGCCCCCGGGGCGCGGGCGACGGGCTGAGGAAGGCCGCGACCGGTGTACTCGTACGACCCGCACCGCCCTGGAGATCGGCGCGGGCACGGGCAAGGCGACCCGGCTGCGCGGCGGGGTGTCGCGGTCACCGCGACCGAGCCGGACGCCGCGATGCTCGCCGAGCTGCGCAAGCAGGTGCCGTCCACCGTCAGGACGGTGCACGCCACGTTCGAGGACCTGCGGCGCGACGGGCCGGGGGAGCGCGGCGCCCGTGGCCGCGGGCGTCAGTCCTCCTCTGAGAGCGACATGGCCTCCGTGACCAGGCGGGTGGCGAAGTCGGGGTCCTCGGTGATGCGGTTGATGTGCTCCGCGAGCAGGAACGCCGTGGCCTCCAGGGCGTTCATCTCCTTCATCTTCCAGTCCCCGTACTGAAGGCGCCACAGGTTCGGGCTCAGGCCCATGCCCGCGGCGACGACCAGACCGGCCATGGTGGGGATGACCTCGGGACGGATGCTCTTGGGCATCATCCGCATCGTCGCCACGATGCTGGGCACCACGTACTCGACGACGTCCTTCTCCTGGTTCTCGTGCACCTGCCGCAGCCAGGTCATATACATGTAGATGAGCGTGCAGGCGCCGTCCAGCAGGTCGGTCGCCCCCTGGCGGTCGAGCGACGCCGTGAACTGGTCGCTCAGCGCCCGCTGCACGGGATCGGTCGCCGCGTTGCCGCTGTGCACACTTCTGAGCCGGGAGTCGACCATCATGAGCGCCGCCCCCACGTCACCGGCGGGGGCGTTCTCGGGGTCGAGAGGTGAGGGCGTTGATGACGGTGATGGCACGGGCTTCCTCCTGGTGGGACAGCGAGGGGGCGGCGCGGCCCCGACCGGCGGAACATCCGGTGGCGGGACCACAGCCCGGATTATGTCCGGCGGCCGGGGCGCCGCTCCGCCGGAATGCCCGTACCGGCCACGCCCGCTGCCGCTTCGCGGGGCGGGCGCGTGCGGAGTCTCCCGGTGCCCGCACCCGCGCCGGTGTGGTCCTCGGGTGAAATGACACGCGGGTTCGCGAGGCGAGGGACGTACGGTCGTGTTGCCCGACGTGGAAAGGAGTGCCTGATGAAAGCGGCCCGTTTCAGCCGGTTCGGAGGACCGGAGGTCCTGGAGATCGTGGAGCTCCCCGATCCGCGTCCGGGGCCCGGCCAGATCCGGATCACGGTGCGCGCCGCCGGTGTCAGCGCCAGCGACTGGAAGAAGCGGCAGGGCCTGCTGGACGAGGAGCTGCCGCAGACCCTGGGGTACGAGGCGGCGGGCATCGTCGACGCCGTGGGTGACGGCGTGGTCGGCGCGGCCATCGGCGACCRCGYSTTCGGGTTCTCCGGCGCGGGTGCGGCCCAGGCGGAACTGGCGGTGCTCGACCACTTCGCGCCCGTCC
>NZ_JASKYR010000482.1:0-5817 GCF_041028215.1 Streptomyces flavofungini | reverse complement strand
ACCGCAGCCCGCACCCGGCGCGGCCTGGCCAGGGCCCTGCCCGTCTCCCCCGCCGTCGTCCTGCTCGTGCTGTTCCTGGCCGGGCCGATCGGCTACTGCGCGTACATCGCCTTCACCGACCTCCAGCTGACCGGCCAGGCCGAGTCCAGCTTCGTGGGGCTGGACAACTTCCGCGAGGCGTTCGGCGACGAGCGGTTCCTCAACGCGGTCTGGCTCACCCTCGTCTTCACCGTCCTGTCCTCCCTGATCGGCCAGAACGTCCTCGGCCTCGCCCTCGCCTCCCTCATGCGGCGCGCGTCCAAGCCGGTCCGCACGGCGACCGGCGCGGTCGTCATCACGGCGTGGGTCCTGCCGGAGGTGGTGGCGGGCTTCCTGCTCTACGCGTTCTTCCGCCGCGAGGGCACCTTGAACGCGGTCCTCGACCTCCTCCATCTCCCCGGCCAGAACTGGCTGTTCACGCTCCCGATCCTGGCGGTCTCCTTCGCCAATGTCTGGCGGGGCACGGCCTTCTCGATGCTGGTCTACTCCGCGGCCCTCGACGAGATCCCCCAGGAGATCACCGAGGCCGCCGAGGTCGACGGCGCGGGCGGCTGGCGCCGCATGTGGCACATCACGCTGCCGATGATCCGCCGCTCGATCGGCACGAACCTCATGCTCAACACCCTCCAGACGCTCTCCGTCTTCGGCCTGATCTGGGTGATGACACGCGGCGGCCCGGGAAACCGCAGCCAGACGCTCCCTCTCTTCATGTACGAGCAGGCCTTCCAGAAGAGCATGATCGGCTACGGCACCGCCGTGGCCCTGCTCCTCCTTCTGGTGGGTTCGCTCTTCTCCCTCGTCTACATGCGCCTGCTGCGTACGGAGGTCTGAGTGTCCGCCATCAAGACCACCAGGGCCGCGCGCACGCCGCGTTCCCGCCGTACGCGACACCGCCTCGCGGCCGACGCGGGCCTCCTCGTCGTGGCGGCGGCGTTCGTACTCCCTCTCGCCTGGGTCGTCCTCTCCTCCTTCGACCCCAAGGCCGACCTGCGCGTACGGCTCCCGGACGGCCTGACCCTGGACAACTACGACAAGGTCCTCACCCCGGAGATCACCTTCACCCCGCTCCTGAACAGCTTCCTGCTGTGCGGCGGCGGCACCCTGCTCACGGTCGTCTGCGCGGCCCTCGCGGCCTACCCCCTCTCCCGCTACCGCTCGCGCCTGAACCGCCCCTTCATGCTGACGATCCTCTTCGCGACGAGCCTGCCGATCACCGCGATCATGGTTCCGGTGTACGCGCTGTTCGTGCGGGTGGACCTCATCGACACCATGCAGGGCACGATCTTCTTCTTCGCGGCGTCCCAACTGCCGTTCGCCATCTGGCTGATGAAGAACTTCATGGACGGGGTGCCGAAGGATCTTGAGGAGGCCGCCTGGACGGACGGCGCCTCGTCCTTCCAGTCCCTGCTCCGGATCGTCCTGCCCCTGATGGGCCCCGGGGTGGCCGTGGTGACCGTCTTCTCCTTCGTCATGATGTGGGGGAACTTCTTCGTCCCCTTCATGCTCCTGCTCTCCCCCGAGCAGATGCCGGCGTCGGTCAGCATCAACGACTTCTTCGGCAACAAGGGGACCGTGGTCTACGGCCAGCTCGCCGCGTTCTCCATCCTCTACTCGACGCCGGTGATCCTCCTGTACGTCCTGATCTCGCGCCGCCTCGGCGGAGGCTTCGCGCTGGGCGGCGCGGTGAAGGGCTGAACCGCACAGAACTGTGACATGACTTCGCGGCGATACGTCCTCCGCGCCCCTTTCGTACGCACACATCTCCCTGGTATCGGCTCCTGGACCGCACTAGCGTGCTGTATTCGCGCCACCTCCCCACACTCGCGCCCTGGAGCTGACAGTGAATCGCCCCTTCCGCCTCGCGACGGCCGCGCTGACCGTGTCCGCGGCCCTGCTGCTGACGGCCTGCGGCAGCGACGACAAGTCATCCGCCGACGAGAAGATCGCCGGAGCGGAGCAGGGGGGCGGTGACGAGAAGTCGACGTCCCCGAGCGGGCCCGCGGAGCGGGCGGCCGACCGCCCGAAGATCGAGCTCCCGTCGGACCTGACGTACGAGTTCGAGTGGACCAGGACGGGCGACAAGAACAAGGACGCGGTGCTGGCCGACAGGGAGCAGGCGATCCAGGCCGTCGACCTGGCCATCGCCGACAAGGCCCCGGCCCACAAGGCCCTGCGGTTCTACTACGAGGGTGACGCCGCCGCCAACGCGCAGAAGTACGTACAGGAGTACGTGAAGGCCGACGCCCGCACGACCGGGGCCTACCGCTACTACAAGGCGACCGTCACGGCGGACGGCGGCAAGGCGGGCCTCACGTACTGCGAGGACCAGAGCAAGGTCTACGACAAGTACCTCAAGAAGAACAAGGTCGACAAGGGACCTGCCACGAAGAACAGCTACGTGCTCTACGCCGCCCAGTTGTCCAGGAACGAGGCGGGCGTCTGGGTGACCACGAAGCTGACCGCGACTCGGGGGAGCGACACATGCCAGCCATGAAGCACAGGTCGATGGCGCTGATAGCCGTCGCGGCCATGACCGGAGTGGCGCTGTCCGCCACACCGGCGGCCGCCGAGAAGGGAATCGGCGGCGGGACCGAAGCACCGTCGACCGAGGTCTCCGGCGGCCAGGAAGGCGGCTCTCTGCTGGCCACCGCCGGCGGCATCAGCTACGACGAGTCCAAGAACGGCTCGGGCCCCAAGAGCGGCGTCATCGCGCCGACCGGCGACTACAGCCCGCCCCCCTGCTGGTACGGACCGACCTACACTCCCGCCCAGTTCAAGAAGGAACGCGAGGCGGTCTGGGCGGTGGACTCCACCGGCTATCAGTGGGACGCGGAGCAGCGCAAGCGGTACGTGGAGGGTGAGCCGTACAAGAACTTCAACCTCGACAAGGCCGGTAAGGGCTACTGGTGGACGGGGTTCCCGAACAAGACCTACCCGCCCGGCTGGGACAAGTGCGACAAGGAGACGTTCTGGGTCGACGAGAACGAGCCGCCGCCCGCGGACCTGCCCACCATCGACGCCGAGATCCTGGCGAAGCTCGCGTACGCGCGGATCCGCGTCCCCGGTACGAAGGTGTCCCTCGCCCCCGAGGCCGAGACCAAGGTGAATCTGCCCACCTGGGCCTGGCTGGACGGCGCGGAGTTCAAGCCGGTGTCGGTCACGGCGCGGGTGGACGTCCTGGACATCGAGGCGACGACGGTCGCCGAACCGGTCTCCCTCAAGATCGACCCCGGCACCCCGGACGCCGAGACCTACCCCGCCGGCGGGGTCTGCGAGATCGTGGACGGGAAGATCGGGCAGCCGTACGCGAAGGGGAGGTCCAAGGAGGAGCCGCCCTGCGGGGTGAGGTATCTGCGGTCCTCGGGCGACGGCTCGTACCCGCTGAAGGCGACGGTCACCTGGAAGATCCACTGGACCGGAACCGGCGTCAACGGCGAACAGGCGCTGCCCGACGGCGAGTTCGGCGCCGAGCAGGACGTCGTCGTCCAGGAGATCCAGGCCGTCAACCGCTAGCACGCCGAAGGGGGACGCGCCGTGCGAGGGCGGCTGTTGAGCGGGCGGTACGCGTTGCTCGCGCCCATCGGGGCGGGCGGCATGGGGCAGGTGTGGCGGGCGCGGGACACCCGCCTCGGCCGCGAGGTGGCCGTCAAGCTGCTCACCCCGTCCGCCGAGGCCGCCGAGGACGCCGAGGACGCCGAGGACGCCGAGGACGCCGAGGACGCCGAACGGCGGCAGCTCCTGGATCGCTTCCGGCGCGAGGCACGCGCCGCCGCCTCGCTCGACAGCCCGTACATCGTCGCCGTCCACGACCACGGCGAGGACGGCGGCACCCCGTATCTGGTGATGGCCCTCGTCCAGGGACGCTCGCTGGACCTGATCCTCCGGGAGAGCGTCCGGGTGCCGGTGGCGAACGCGCTGCGCTGGGCGGCGGACGTCTGCCGCGCCCTGCGCGTGGCCCACGCGGCGGGCGTCGTGCACCGCGACATCAAACCGGCCAATGTGATGGTCGCGCCGGACGGCACGGCGAAGCTCGTGGACTTCGGCATCGCCACGTTCATGGAGGGCGCCGGGGATGAGGCGCGTCTGACGCGGACGGGGCAGCTTCCGTTCGGCAGCGTGCCGTATCTGGCGCCGGAGCGGTTCCGCCAGGAGGCGGGCGACGGCCGCACCGACCTGTACGCGCTCGGCTGCGTGCTCTATGAACTCCTCGTCGGCAGGCCCCCGTTCACCGGGTCGGCGGCCGGAGTGATGTACCACCACCTCAACGACGCTCCGCTCCGTCCGGGCGCGGCCCGCCCCGAGGTGACCCGGCCGGTGGAGCGTCTGGTCCTCGACCTGCTCGCCAAGGACCCCGCAGACCGTCCGGCGGACGCGGCGGCGGCGCTGGCGCGCATCGAGGCGGCGGCGGGGCTCGGCACGGGGCCGCACGCGGGGACCCCGGAGCCCTCGGACGGCCTGCCGTCGGCGACACCCTCGGACGCCGTGCTGTCGGCGGCCCCTGCCGACGCCGTGCCGTCCAKGGCGGCGGGCCGGGTCGCGAAGGCGGACACCCGGCCCGCGCCCCTCTCCGGCGGCTCGCGGCGGCGGTCCGCACGGCGCCGTCTGCTGCCCGCGGCCCTGATCCTGGCCGTCGGCATCCCCGCGGGCCTCGGGCTCCGTGCCGTCATGGCGGCGGACGCCGACGCCGGTTCGCCGGGCGCGGCGGGGGACGGTGCCACGAAGGCCGTTCTTGAGATCGGCGTGGCCACCAGCTACCGGCATGTGGGCGCGGACCGGTCGGGCGACGCGTACGAGAGGTCGGAGTACCGGCAGTTCACCACGCAGCAGCGGCGCACCGTGGAGTCGGCGTTCAAGGAGACGCTGGGCGCCGGGGACAGGGGCCGCTTCCGGCTCGTCCCGGTCTCCGCGAACCCGGACACCAGCTCCCGCGCGTTGCTGGCGAAGCACCCGCGCATGCTGGCCGTGATCGGGGACACGGGCGACTTCGCCTGGGTGCACGACACCGACGAGGCGTTTCTGCCGGAGATCAGCACCTGTGCCGAGTACGCGCAGCCGGGCGCCGCGTTCGCGATCCCGGCCGACGAGGGCCGTCAGGGCGAGGCGATGGCCCGCTATCTCCGCTCCGAGACGGACGCGCGCCGCGTGCTCGTCGTCCAGGACAAGCTCTGGGCGGACCGCGCGGACGGCTTCGCGACGGGGCTGCGCGCGGGCGGGGTCTCCGCCGAGGCGCTCGACGTCGAGCCCGACGAAATCGAGCGGTCCCGGATACCGGCGCTGGCCACGGCCGCGCGTGCGGACGCGGTGGTGGTGCCCGTGGGCGAGCCGGTGCGGAAGTGGGCCGGCACGCTGCGGGCGAGCGGCTTCGACGGCCCCGTGCTCATGCAGGGGGACCCGGCGGGCCCGTGCGCCGACTCCGCGGAACGGGCGCGGGAGGAGGCGCGGGACAAGGGAATCCCGGCGGGCGTGCTCCGTACCCGCACGTACACGGGCGGCCCCGACGACAACTTGCCCGCCCGCGGCAACCAGGAGCTGTACGACGGCGCACTCGCCCTGGGGACGGCGCTCGGCGAGCTGCCCGCGCCGGGCACGGCCGCGTCCCTGCGCCGCACCCTGGACCGCGAGATCCAGAAGGTCTCCGTGAACGGCACCCTGCACGAGGTCTCCTTCGACAGGAGCCGCTCGGCCCGCGCGTGGCCGGTCTGGCTGGACCGCCGTGAGAAGGGCACCTGGAAGGAGACCGGCAAGGTCGTCAKGGATTTCGAGCCGACGCGGCCATGA
>NZ_JASKYR010000481.1:0-6844 GCF_041028215.1 Streptomyces flavofungini | reverse complement strand
GGGCGCCGAGCCTCTCGTACGGCTTGAGGCGCTGTCGCTCGACGGGCTGCGCGGCGCGTTCGAGACGAACGTGGTGGCCGCCCTCGGCCTGGTCCGCGAGGCGCTGCCGCTGCTGCGGGAGTCGGCGGGCGCGGTCCTGAACGTCAGCTCGGACGCGGCGGTGGAGGCGTATGAGACGTGGGGCGGGTACGGGGCGTCGAAGGCGGCCCTCGACCACCTCTCGGCGGTGCTCGCGGTGGAGGAGCCGGGGGTCAGGGTGTGGTCGGTGGACCCGGGTGACATGCGGACGGATCTGTACCGGGCGGCGGTGCCCCTGGACGACGATGCGGGCAGGCCGGCGCCCGAGCAGGTGGTTCCGGCGTTCCTGCGGCTGGTCGCGGAGCGTCCCGTCAGCGGTCGCTATGCCGCTCCCGCGCTGCTCGCGGACGTCCGGTGAGTGTGCTCGGGGCGTGGCTGCGCGTGCCGGAGGACCTGCACGCGCGGGTGCCCGCCGAGCAGCGGGGGCCCGGACGCGGCAGGGACGCGGTCCGGCTGCTCCTCTCGCGCGGCACGGAGGTCTCGCACCATGCCTTCGGAGAGCTGCCCTCGCTGCTGCGGGCGGGGGATCTCCTCGTCGTGAACACCTCGCGCACGCTGCCCGCCGCGGTGGACGGGCGGATCGGGCACACGCGCGTGGTGGTGCATTTCTCCACCCGGGACGCGGACGGCCGCTGGGCGGTGGAGCTGCGGGAGCCGGACGGCGAGGGCACCACACGTGCGCGCGGCGGTGGTCCGGCGGGGCTGACCGTGCGGCTCCCCGGACATGTGCCGCTTGTCTGTGAGGAGCCGCTCGCGGCTCAGAGCGGGCGGCTGTGGTGGGTGCGGGTGGGGGCCGACGTGCCCGCGCTGCTGCGGCGTCACGGGCGGCCCATCCGCTACCGCTATACGGACAGGGACCAGCCGCTCGACGCCCACCAGACGGTGTTCGCGCTGCCGTCGGCGGACGGGTCGGGGAGCGCGGAGATGCCGAGCGCGGGGCGGCCGTTCACGGCGGCGATGGTGGCGGAGCTGGTCAGCAGGGGGGTGCAGTTCGCGCCCGTCACGCTGCACACCGGGGTGGCCTCGCAGGAGGCGCACGAGCCGCCGTACCCGGAGCCCTTCGAGGTGCCGGAGACATCGGCGCGGCTGATCAACGCCGCTCGGGCGGGCGGCGGCCGGGTGATCGCGGTCGGCACGACGGCCGTGCGGGCCGTGGAGTCGGCCGCGGGGGCCGACGGCGTGGTGCGGGCGGCGGGCGGCCGCACCGAGCTCGTGGTGACGCCCGAGCGGGGGGTGCGGGTGGTGGACGGCCTGCTGACCGGGCTGCACGAGCCGGAGGCCTCGCACCTGCTGATGCTGGAGGCGGTCGCCGGGCGTGCCGCGATCGAGCGGGGGTATGCGGAGGCGGTACGCCGTCTCTACCTCTGGCACGAGTTCGGCGACGTCCACCTCATACTTCGGGATGAGAACGCTCACCAGGAGCATTGCAATGGCAACTCACGGTGAGACTGTTACGTGACCGATGTGAGCCCGCACATAGGGTGCACGTCACGTACGAAGGTCGCTAGTTGTAGACGAAGCGCACCAAATATCCGTTTATGTCCGGCAAGAAGCCCTTAATGAGCGGGGATGCGCACCCCTCAGGAAGCCTCGGCGGAGAGGCTGATCCACTACCCGGGATCGTACGTCACAACGTTGCCTCAGATTTTTGCCACCGCTAACAATTGCTCCCGTCGCTCGGCGCCGCGGTCCTCGCACCGCGGCGTTTGTGCCGGAGAAGCAACATGTCCCCCGCCGGACCAGAGCGACCTCCGCTATCCGAAGAGGTCCAACTCGCATGTCCCAGCACCACCTCCCCGGTCATAGTCGCAACGCCGTGACCAAGAACCAGAAGATCTCGATCGCCGGTGTCGCCGCGCTGGGTGCCGCCGCCCTCGCGTTCTCCCTCGTCCCCGGCAACTCCGAGGCCGCCGACACCCAGGCCAAGGACGTCTCCCCCGCCGCCTTCGCCGTCTCCACCGACGCGCAGCAGGCGGTCCACGCCAACGTGGCCAAGCAGCTCACGCACGCCGGCCAGCAGGCCAAGGAGGCCGCCGCGAAGGCCGCCGCCGACAAGAAGGCCGCTGACAAGAAGGCGGCCGACAAGAAGGCCGCCGACGAGGCCGCCGCGAAGAAGAAGGCCGAGGACGAGCGCAAGGCCAAGGAGGCCGCCAGCCGCTCCGCCGCCCGCAAGCCCGTCTACGCCAACAACCTGGACGGCTGGATCCGCCAGTCCCTGGACATCATGAAGTCCAAGGGCATCCCCGGCTCCTACGAGGGCCTGCACCGCAACATCCTGCGTGAGTCCTCGGGCAACCCGCAGGCCATCAACGGCTGGGACATCAACGCCATCAACGGCACCCCGTCGATCGGCCTGCTCCAGGTCATCAAGCCGACGTTCGACGCCTACCACGTCGACGGCACCTCCACGAACATCTACGACCCGGTCGCCAACATCACGGCCGCGGCCAACTACGCCGCCGACCGCTACGGCTCGATGGACAACGTGAACGGCGCCTACTGAGCCTTGATCGCCTGATCACTGGACCTCTTCAGCCGAAGATGAGGTTCTCAAGACGCCGAAGGGCGGCACCCCGCGCGGGGTGCCGCCCTTCTCGTACGCCTCCCGCACGCCCTGCCGGCCGTCCGGGACGCGCTTACTTGCGCATGACCTCCGGCTCGTGGCGGCGCAGCAGGCGCGCGACCGCGAAGCCGCAGATGACACCGAGGGCGATCAGGACCGTGAGGTTCACGCCCCACTGCCCGACCGAGTGCTCCCACAGCGGGTCCAGGTCATTGGGGTTCTTCGGGTCCCACGGCGGCATCAGGTGCGCCAGGTCCAGCGTGGCGCCCGCGCCCGCGATGGCCCAGCGGGACGGCATCAGCCAGGCGAACTGCTCCAGGCCGGGCGAGCCGTAGACCTGGAAGAGGACGCCGGTGAAGACGACCTGGACGATCGCGAACATCACCAGGAGCGGCATGGTCTTCTCGGAGGTCTTCACCAGCGAGGAGATGACCAGGCCGAACATCATCGACGTGAAGCCGAGCGCGATGATCGTCACGCAGATCTCCGCGGCCGGGGGCATGATCAGCCCCTCCTTCGGCAGCTCGCGCGGGGCGAAGCCGATGGCGCAGATGATGACGCCCTGGATGGCCGTGATGATGCCGAGGACGATGACCTTGGACATCAGGTACGCCGAGCGGGACAGGCCGGTCGCCCGTTCCCGTTCGTAGATGACCCGTTCCTTGATCAGCTCGCGTACGGAGTTGGCCGCACCGGAGAAGCACATGCCGACCGCCAGGATCAGCATGATCGTGCCCGCGTCGCCGTTGAACTTGGCCGGCGGTTTCGGCGGTGCGAGCCCGAAGTCCGCCGGGATGACGACGCTGACGATGCCGAGGACCGCGGGCAGGATCACCATCAGCCCCATGAAGCCCTTGTCGGAGGCGATCACCGACACATAGCGGCGGATCAGGGTCCAGAGCTGCGATCCCCAGCCCTGCGGCTTCGGCGGTTTGACCGCCTGCGGCGGCGGCATCGATACGGACTGCGCGGCGACGGCGTCGATGTCCGCCGCGTACATCTGGTAGTGCTGCGAGCCCTTCCAGCGGCCCGCCCAGTCGTAGTCGCGGTACTCCTCGAAGGCCGAGAAGACATCGGCCCAGGTCTTGTAGCCGAAGAAGTTCAGCGCTTCCTCCGGCGGACCGAAGTACGCCACCGAACCGCCCGGCGCCATGACGAGCAGCTTGTCGCAGATCGCCAGCTCGGCGACCGAGTGCGTGACCACGAGGACCGTACGGCCGTCGTCCGCGAGGCCGCGCAGGAGCTGCATGACGTCGCGGTCCATGCCCGGGTCGAGGCCCGAGGTCGGCTCGTCCAGGAAGATCAGCGAGGGCTTGGTCAGCAGCTCAAGGGCGACCGACACACGCTTGCGCTGGCCACCGGAGAGGGAGGTGACCTTCTTCTCCTTGTGGATGTCCAGCTTGAGCTCGCGCAGCACCTCGTCGATGCGGGCCTCGCGCTCGGCCTCCGTGGTGTCGGCGGGGAAGCGCAGCTTGGCCGCGTACTTCAGCGCCTTCTTGACGGTCAGCTCCTTGTGCAGGATGTCGTCCTGCGGGACCAGACCGATGCGCTGCCGCAGCTCGGCGAACTGCTTGTAGAGGTTGCGGTTGTCGTACAGGACGTCGCCCTGGTTGGCGGGCCGGTAGCCGGTGAGCGCCTTGAGCAGGGTGGACTTGCCGGAACCCGAGGGTCCGATGACCGCGATCAGCGACTTCTCCGGGACGCCGAAGGAGACGTCCTTGAGGATCTGCTTGCCGCCGTCGACCGTGACCGTGAGGTGGCGGGCCGAGAAGGAGACGTCACCGGTGTCGACGAACTCCTCGAGCTGTCCGCCGACGAGACGGAAGGTCGAGTGGCCGACACCGACGATGTCGTTGGGGCCGATGAGGACCGTCGAGGACTTCGCGATCGGCTGGCCGTTGACGTACGTGCCGTTGTGCGAGCCGAGGTCGTGGATCTCGAAGCGGCCGTCCGGGGTCGCCGTGAACTCGGCGTGGTGGCGCGAGACCTGGAGGTCGGAGACGACCAGCTCGTTCTCCAGGGCACGTCCGATGCGCATCTTGCGGCCGAGCGCGAGCTGGTGGAACGTCGTCGGGCTGCGGTCGCCGTAGACCGGCGGAGCCCCCGCGGCGCCGCCGGAACCCGGGGTGTTCTGCGCGTGCTGCCCGGCCGGGCCGCCCTGCTGCTGCGGCACGTGCGGCTGCTGGTGCTGCTGGTGCTGCTGCGGCTGCTGGTGCTGCTGAGGGGGCTGCTGGTGCTGGGGCTGCTGCTGCCAGCCGTGCTGCTGCGGCTGGTGCGGGGCCTGCTGCTGATGCTGCTGATGCTGGTGCGGGGCCTGCTGCTGCGCGGCCCACCCCGGAGCCTCCTGCTGGGCGTGCTGCTGCGGCGCGGCGTGCTGCTGTGCGGCGTGCTGCTGCGGCGCGGACACCGAGGCGGCGGCACCGCCACCGGCCAGATTCAGCCGCGGGCCGTCGTTCGCGTTTCCAAGATTTACGGCCGAGCCGGGGCCGATTTCCATCTGGTGGATGCGCTGGCCCTGCACAAAGGTGCCATTGGTGCTGCCGTGGTCCTCAATGACCCAACTGCGCCCATTCCAGCTGATCGTGGCGTGACGCCAGGAGACCCTGGCGTCGTCGAGCGAGATATCACCCTGCGGATCGCGTCCGAGGGAGTACGACCTGGACGAATCGAGCGTCCAGGTCCTTCCATTCAATTCCAGTACGAGTTCCGGCACTCCATGCCCCACTGAGTTGTCCCCCGAGCTAGCCCCCATGTGGGGAGTCTAGGGATGTCGAACATCGGGAGGAACTATTTCAGGCGGAGGGCTCTGACCGAAAGTCGGGCCTTGTGAAGACTGCGTAGGCGCGCTCCGACGCACCCCGTTGACGGGGATGAAACCGCCCCGGAAAGTAGGAAGCACCGCAATTCGGGGGGTCCTGATGCAAGCCGGTGAGAACAGGCACGTCGACCGGGGTGTGCGGTGGGGTGACGTACTGCTGTCCGCGATCGCCGCGGTGAGCTGGGCGCTGGTCGGCATGGCCACGAGGTGGGGTCCCTCGGTCCGATGACGGCGGCGACGGTGGCCCTGGGGGCGGGGGGTTCGGTCACGCCGTCCGGGGACGTCTCGGCGTTCGGCCTCAAGGGGGCGGAGGCGAGCACGGCGATCGACATCGCGCCGCTCGGCGTCGGCCTCGTCGGGGCGCTGCTGCTCGCCCACTTCTTCCTGCGCTCGCTGCGGGGGGCCGGGGCGTTCCTCCCGCCCGCCGAACTCGGTGCCCGCGCGGGCGCGGTGACCGCCCTCTTCGTGGCGATGCTCGGCGGTCTCGCCTACGTGGGTCACGACGTCATCACGATCGACGGTGAGCGGCTCGGCATCGACAAGGGGATCGAGAAAGGGCTCGACGAGCTGCCCGGCGGAATCGGCGACAAGCTGCCCGGCGGCCTCGGCGGTCTGCTGCCCGACCGGCTCGGTGACCTGGTGCGGGCGAAGGCCTCGGTCGGGTTCACCGTCGACACCGCGGCGACGCTGCTGGGCGGGGCGGCCTGGGTGGCCGTCGTCCTGCTCATCGCCCTGCTCGCGTCGCGCCGCTCGCCGCTGCCGCGCGGCCTCGACGCCCTGCACGGGGTGGTGCGGCCCGCGGCGTCCGCGCTGGTCGCCGTCGTACTGATGGCGGTCGTCGCGGGGCTCGCCGCGGCGGCGTACGCCATGATCGGCGACGACCATCCCCGGCGGATCGCCGGTGCGGCGCTGCTCGGGGCGCCCAACGGGGTGTGGCTGGGGATTCCCGTGGGGCTCTTCGTACCGTTCGACGGCCGGGCCACGGGTGCGCTGACGCAGTTCCTGCCCGATCCGGTGGACGAGCTGCTCACCGGTTCCTCGGACAAGGCGCTCACGCTGGGGCGGCTCGCCGAACTGGACGGACGTGTCTGGCTGCTGGGCGTCGCGGCGGCGCTGATGATGCTGTTCGCCGGGGTGCTGACCGCGGTGCGGACTCCGCTACGGGGCCTGCGCGCCCTGGGTTTCGCGGGGCGCTGCGGGCTGCGTCTTGGGATCGTCTCGGCGGTGGCGCTTCCGCTGATGGTGTGGCTGACGGGGCTGTCGGCCGACGCCTCGCTCTCCGTGTTCGGCTTCGACGCGTTCGGGGCCGGGGTGGAGCTGCACGGCCGGATCGGGGTGGCCGCGCTGCTGGGGCTGGCCTGGGGCCTCGCAGCGGGGTTGCTGGG
>NZ_JASKYR010000480.1:0-7199 GCF_041028215.1 Streptomyces flavofungini | reverse complement strand
GTGGTGCGCACCCACCCGGAGACCGGGCGGCGGATGCTCTTCGTGAACACCTCCTTCACCACCCACATCGTCGGCATGGACCGCGACGAGAGCGACCGGCTCCTGAGCTTCCTGGTGCGCCAGGCCCATGTGCCGGAGTACCAGGTGCGCTTCCACTGGCAGGCGGGCGACATCGCCTTCTGGGACAACCGCGCCACCCAGCACTACGCGGTCGACGACTACGCGCCGCACCGCCGGGTCGCCGAACGCGTCGCGATCACGGGCGACCGCCCGTTCTGATCACCGCGCGGGCGCGGCCGACCGCCAGCGGAGCTCGCCGTCATGGACCTCGTCCGTGGCGGTGAGACCGGCCGCCGCGGCGACGGCCGCCGACGCCGCGTGGTCCGGACGGATGTGTGCGATCACCGTGCGCACGTCCTGTCCGGCCAGCCACTCCACCAGGCCCCGCGCCGCCTCCTTGGCGATGCCGCGCCCCTGCCAGGCGGTTCCGACCACCCAGGCGATCTCCGCCACGGGCCCGGACGCGCCGGGTACGACCGTGGCCTGGACGGTGCCGGTCAGCGGGGCGTGCGCCTCCCGGCCGAGGCGGACGACCCAGTTGCACCAGGAGACGCCGGGTTCGGGGGAGCCCGCGAGCATGCGCAGGTAGCGGGCGCGGAGCGCGACGGCGTCGTCGGGGGCGCCGCCGATGAAGGTGTGCAGCGCGGGATCCGCCAGTACGACGGCCATGTCGTCGGCGTGTTCGACACGGAGCGGCAGGAGGTCGAGGCGGGCCGTGCGGATCCTGGCGGGCTCGATGAGGCGGCCGGAGGGCGGAGTGGGCATGCGCGCATTGTGCCCCGGCCGGTCTTGACCGGCGATCATGGGGTTCATAGCCTCACGGCATCCGAACCGTGCGCCGGAGCCACGAGCCACGAGCCGGAGCCACGAGCCGGAATCGCAAGCCGGAGCCGCAAGCCGGAGCCACGAGCCGAGTCTGCCGAGGTCCTGCCGCTATGCCGACCCCACCGACCCCACCGCCCGCGTCGACCCCGTCCGCCGGAGCCCTCGACGGGCTCAGGGTGCTCGATCTGTCCCGGGTCCTCGCGGGCCCCTACTGCGCACAGCTGCTCGCCGACCACGGCGCCGACGTCATCAAGGTGGAACCGCCCGCCGGTGACGAGACCCGGGGCTGGGGGCCGCCGTTCGTCGCCCCGGACACCTCCGCGTACTACCGCAATCTCAACCGCGCCAAGAAGAACATCGTCGTGGACCTGTCCGCGCCCGAGGGACGGGACATCCTCGGCACGCTGCTGGCCGGGACGGACGTCCTGGTCGAGAACTTCAAGGCGGGCACCCTCGCCAAGTGGGGCCACGCCGACGAGGAACTGCGGCGCCGCTTCCCCGCGCTCATCCACTGCCGGATCACCGGCTTCGGCACGGACGGACCGCTCGGCGGACAGCCGGGCTACGACGCGGTGCTCCAGGCCTACGGCGGCCTGATGAGCGTCAACGGCGAGCAGGACGGGCCGCCGCTGCGTGTGGGCGTACCCGTCGTCGACCAGGTCACCGGCATCCTCGCCTTCTCCGGCATCCTGCTCGCCCTGCACGAACGGCACCGTTCCGGACTCGGCCAGCTCATCGACTGCACCCTCCTGGACACCGCCGTCAGCCTCCTCCACCCGCACTCGGCCTCCTACCTCGCCGACGGCACCGTCCCCCGCCGCACCGGCTCCGCGCACCCCTCCATCGCGCCCTACGACGCCTTCGGCGCGGCCGACGGCCCGGTGTTCATCGCGGTCGGCAACGACCGGCAGTTCGGCGCGCTCACCGAGGTGCTCGGCCTGCCCGGCCTCGCGGACGACCCGCGCTTTCGCACCAACCCCGACCGGGTGCGCCACCAGGCGGAGTTGCGCGCCGCGCTGGAGGGCGCCGTCGCCGGGCGTTCGCGTGCCGGACTGACCGCGCGGCTCACCGCGCGCGGCATCCCCGCCGCGCCCGTGCACGACGTCGCGGAGGCGCTGACGTCCGCTCAGGTGCGCCACCGGGGCCTGGTCGTCGAGGGCGGTGACTACCGGGGGCTCGCTTCGCCCGTATCGCTGTCCCGCACTCCGGCGCGGGTGCGGCCAGAGGTGCGTGGCGCGGGGGCGGACACGCGGGAGGTCCTCGCGGCGGCGGGCCTCGGCGAGGAGGCCATCGACGGGGCGGTCGAGCGCGGCACGGTACGCGTCGCGGCACCGGCACCGGCACCTGCACCGGCACCCGCTCCGAGCTGCGACGAGGCTTGATTGTCAGTGGCGGGTGCGAAGGTGAGCCGCATGAACCCTCTGCTTCTCACCGACATCGAGGCGGCCGTGCGCGAGAGTTGGGGCGCCGACACCACCACGCCGGAGCACCGGCCGAGCTGGACCGCCGAGAACCCGGCCAGGGACCAGTGCGGCGTCACGGCCCTGGTCCTGCACGACCTGATCGGCGGTGACCTGTTGCGCGGCGAGGTCCATGTCGACGGCGTCCGGACGGACTTCCACTGGTGGAACCGGATCGGAGGCGACTTCGAGATCGACCTCACCCGCGAGCAGTTCGCGCCCGAAGAGGTGGTGACCGAAGGGACGGTCGTCGTCAGGCCGGAGCGGATCAACCGCCTGCGCGAGGAGTATGAGCTGCTGCGCTCCCGGGTGCTGCGAAGACTCGACGAGACGGCGGCGCGCCGCGGGCGGTGAGCGACACTACGGCCCCCGGTGCCCGAAGGCACCGGGGGCCGACCCGCGTCCCGGCTCGCTTCCCCCACGAAAGGTCACCGGAACTTCCCTGAGTGTGGATCAGGGTCTTTCGGTCCCGTCAGAAGGCCAGCGCGGCACCCTCCCCGAGACCCGCATTCATCTCGCACCGGTTGGCGAAGGTGGCGGACCAGTTGACGTGCTTGCCGTACCAGACGCCGGTGACGGAGACCGTGACGGGCTGCCACTCCCTGGTACAGACGACGTCGGACGAGTCCCGCACGAGCTGGGCGAACTGCCCGCCGGTCTTGGTCAGTTCGGCACACGCGGCCGCGGCCGCGGGGTGCGTTCCGCCGGGGCGCGGCGCGCAGGTCAGCGTCACGGCGCGCTCGACCGCCGCGGAGGTGGCGTCCTCGCCCTGGCCGACCGTGAGCACCAGGGCGGACGGCGCGTAGAGGCTCGTGGGCTTGGGGGCCTCGGCCTGCGCGGTGCCTGATGTCGCGGCGAGGACGCAGGTCGCCGCCGCCACGGCTGCTCCCGCGATCCTGAGGGTGCGACGCATGGTGGGCTCTCCTTTGTTCGATGCGGGTGGTGCCCGCGGTCAGGTGGTGACTGCGGTCAGGTGCTGACTGCGGTGAGGAGTCTTGCCTGTGCGGAGAGTGAGTGCCACACGGATGGTCGATTTCCGGATGAAGGCGTTCGCTGAGCGGTGCATGAACGGCTGTTCGGGCAGCTCAGGGCCGGTGGAGGGATCACCTTCCGCCTGTCCAGCATGTGGACAGACGGCAGTGGTATAAACGCCGACGACCTTCTGACCAGCGGCGTTGTGAAAATGGTTCTTGCTTCGACCATCGCCAACGACCGGAAATGATCGCCGATGACGAACTCGCCGTTAAGACGGGCCGATGTCCCGGGTTGCCGCAGATGTCCCGTGGGCGTACGGATTGGCCGCCGCGCCCTCGGTGCTGATCAGTACGACGGCCGAGGCGGGGCCGATGGCCAGGGCGGCCCCGCGTTCGACGCCGCCCTCGCCGGTCAGGGCGGCGCGGACCCCGGCGAGCGGCGCGGCACCGCACGGCCCTGACGAGACACCGAGCGCCGCGAGATCGCGTACGGCCGCCGCGCTGTCGGCGTCGGTCACGGCGACCGCCGCGTCCAACCCGTCGCGCAGCGGGGGCCAGGCGAGCGCGGACGGCGAGCCGCAGTTGAGCCCCGCCATGGCCGTGACGCCGGTCGGCACGCTGCTGAGCCGCCCCGCGCGCAGGCTGGAGAGCACACAGGCGGCGCCCTCGGGCTCCACCGAGAGCAGCGCGGGGGGAGCGCTCCGCCGGTCGGCCGCCGCCGGGAAGCGGCTGCGGTAGTGCGTCACCGCGGCCTGCGCGAGCGACCCCACACCGACGGGGACCGCGACCAGCGAGGGCATGCGGACACCGGACGCGGCCAGTTGGGCGTCGAGCTCGGTGAACAGCGTGGCGTACCCCTCGACGATGAGGGCCGGGATCTCCTCGTAGCCCTCCCACGCCATGTCCTGGATGAGTACGGCGTCCGGCGCCTCCGCCGCCCGCGCGGCCGCGTCCACCGCCGCGTCGTAGGACCCGGGCACCGCAGTGACCTCGGCGCCCTCCGCCTCGATGGCGCGCACCGCGGCCGGATGCACACCGTCGGGCACGAAGACGTGTGCGCGCCGCCCCCGTTGCCGTGCCACGCGGGCCACCGCCCGGCCGTGGTTGCCGTCCGTGGCGGTCACCAGGCGCAGCGGCGGCGCGCCGCGCCCCGGCGCCCCGTTCCGTTCGTGCCGCGCGAGGACGCGGTGGATCGCCCAGGACGCGCCGAGGGCCTTGAACGCGGGGAGGCCGAGCCGGGTCGACTCGTCCTTGACGAAGACCCGCGCCACGCCCAGCTCCGCAGCGAGCGCGGGCAGCTCGTGCAGGGCGGTGGGCGCGTACCCGGGCAGCGCGGTGTGGAAGTCCCAGGCGTCCGACGGAAGCGGGGGACACGTCCACGACCGTGCGGCGGGCCGCGCGTACCAGGGGAGAGGGGAGGGGGAACCGGCCGCGGGGTCACTCGCTCGATCGATCACGGGACCAGGGTGCGGCGCCCCGTACCTCCCGGTCCAGGGACGCCCGCCGGTCAGCCCCGCGAGAAGGCCAGCACGGCCGCCAGGTTCATGGGCCGCCGCGTGGAGAGGTAGACGTACGGGGCGCCGCCGTAGGAGTTCCGCAGCTCGATGCGGAGGGCCGTGGGGATGTAGGAGCGCAGCAGGAGCAGCGCGTACGGGTTGGCCCTGGCCGTCCGCCACTCGAAGGCCTCGCGTTCGTCGAGGATCTCCGTGGCGCCGAGCGCCTCGATCGGGATCTTCCGGCCGCCGACGACCAGGGAGCCGGGCGTGACGAGGATGCGCACCCTGCCGTGCGCGTACACGATCGCCGCCGACACGGCCATGCCGGTCGCCGCCGCTGTCACCGCCGCGACGGCGCCGAACGGGATCGCCGCGAGCGCGAGACCGGCCCCGCCCAGCGCGACCAGCGCCCACCAGGAGCGGGGGACGCTCAGCCGCTCTTCGTAGATGTGCATGACCGAATCCTGGCAGGGGCGTCCGCGGGGCGCGGCGGAGGGTTCCCCGCACGGCGTGCCACCCCTGACAGCCTCGCTCTTCTCACGCCTCCACCAGGCAACGCGACGTCACCTTCCGTCGTCTGTCAAGGGGCAGGAGGGGCACCGCAGTTCGACCGGGGGCCCCGAGCAAAGTGAGATCAGGAGGAACACTTGAGACGTGTCCCACGCATGGCGGCCACGGGATTGGCGGTGCTCGCGCTCGCGGCGTCGGCCCCGGGGGCGGCGCACGCGCTGCCGTCGCCCGGCACCCCGCGACCCGCGTCACCCGTCCCGCCGGGAAGCGACGACGGACTCCCGGAGGGCTGGCGTCTCGCCGGTCAGGGCAACGGCAGGGAACTGGTCTGGGCCGCGGACGAGCCGGTGCCCATGGGCGATGCCCGGGTGGAGTTCTACTCCGGCGACAAGCTGCTCGGCAGGCCGTCGGCCGCGCGGGACCGCCGCTCGTTCCGGCTGCCGCTGAACGGCGAGGGCGTCGGCCCGGCGAAGAAGCTGCGGGTGATGGCCGGAGGGCGCCGCCTGGACGAGGCGGCAGCCGCGCCCGAGTCGCGTGCCCCGCGCCCGGCCGTCCCCGCGGCGCTGCCGCCCGCCAACTCCGTCGACCCGGGGAAGAAGGGCCGCTACGCCACCACCAGCGGTGCATACAAGCTCAAGTCGGTCAGACTCCCCGGCTTCCCTGAGCCGGTGGAGATGCGGGCCGATGTGATCGGGCCCAAGGACGCACCGGGCAAGCGGCCGTTCGTGCTGTTCCTGCACGGCCGCCACTACACCTGCTACGGATCGGGCGAGGACCAGGGCGGCGGCTGGCCCTGCAAGGGCGGCACCAAGCCGGTGCCGAGCCAGGCGGGCTACCACAAGGCCCAGCAGCTCCTGGCCTCGCAGGGATACGTCACCGTGTCCATCGCCGCCAACGGCATCAACGGCCAGGACCACCGCGCCGAGGACGGCGGCGCCCAGGCCCGCTCCTCGCTCGTGCGGCTCCACCTCGGACAGTGGGCCGACTGGGCGAGGCAGCCCGCCGAGGCCCCGGAGGCGGTGCGCGCCGTCGCGCCCGCCGACCTCTCCCGCGTCCTGCTCGTCGGCCACTCGCGCGGCGGCGAGGGCGTCAACAGGGCCGCGCTCGACAGCCTCTATGCGCCGCCCGCCGACCAGGACGGCTACCACGGCCCGACGCGCTGGAAGATACGCGGCAACGTCCTGATAGGCCCCACGGTCTTCGGCCAGAACCCGGTGCCCGACGTGCCCTCCGCCACGATCCTGCCCGGCTGCGACGGCGACGTCTCCGACCTCCAGGGCGAGATCTACGTCGACGGCACGCGCCGGGTGAGCCGGGGCAAGGCCCTGCACAGCGCGGTGTACATGGTGGGCGCCAACCACAACTTCTTCAACAGCGAGTGGACCCCGGGGCAGGCCAAGGCGCCCGCCGACGACGACTTCGGCGACGACTCGGACCCCCTGTGCGCGCCGCGGAAGGACACCCGGCTGACCGCCTCCCAGCAGCAGCGCGCCGGAGCCACGTACATAGCCGCGGCGGCCAGGCTGTTCGTCGCGGGTGACGACCGGGTGCGCCCCCTCCTCGACGGCACGGACCGCCGCGCGCCCTCCGCAGGACCCGCGCGGGTGCTGACCCACGCCGTGGGCGCGCACCGGACGGCCGCTCTCGTGCCGGACGCCTCCACCAAGGTCACGGGCGGCAAGGTCTGCGCCCAGGTGACCCAGGACGCGGCCCGCGCCTGCCTGCCGCCCGAAACGGCGGGCGGCTCACCGCACTTCGCCGCGTGGGACGCCTCCCCGGAGCCCGGTCGTGACGCGGTGTCGATGCGCTGGACGCGTCCTGGTACTCCGGTGCGGATGAGCCCCGCCCGCCCGCTCTCCCTCGCGGGCGCCGAC
>NZ_JASKYR010000048.1:0-21111 GCF_041028215.1 Streptomyces flavofungini | reverse complement strand
CCGACGACCAGAAGAAGCTGATGCTGGAGACCGGCGACGCCGACGCGAACCGCGTCACCCGGTTGATCGCCGAGCTCCTGGACATCTCCCGCATCGACTCGGGCCGCCTTGAGCTGCGCCGCCAGCCCGTCGACATCGGCGCGGCCGTCGGCCCCCACGGGCAACGTAAATCGGAACYGGGCGCCCGGCGGCGGCGCCCAGTTCCGATTTACGTTGCCCGTGGGGGCCCCGGCGTATCTCCAGTAGGGGCGCCGCGAGCAGCCCGCGGGCTCATTCGTTCACCGCACCCCCGTTAGACTCGGTCGTTGGCACTTTGTGTCCCCATGTCTGGGACAGCTTGTCTCCGAGTTGTTGACGGGGACCCATCCGCCAGCCAATCGGAAGCACGGGAAGAGATGTCGGCACCGAACAAGTCGTACGACCCTGTTGAGGTCGAGGCACTGAAACCTGAAGAGATCGAGCGCATGCGGGACGAGGCGCTCGCCGCCTTCGCCGCCGCGGACAGCCTCGACGCGCTCCAGGAGGCCAAGGTCGCGCACACCGGCGGCACCTCGCCGCTGGCGCTCGCCAACCGCGAGATCGGCGCGCTGCCCCCGCAGGCCAAGGCCGAGGCGGGCAAGCGCGTGGGCATGGCCCGCGGCGCCGTGAGCAAGGCGCTGGCCGCCCGCCAGACCGCTCTCGAGGCCGAGCGGGACGCCCGGGTCCTGGTCGAGGAGGCGGTGGACGTCACACTGCCGTACGACCGCACCCCGCCCGGCGCCCGCCACCCGCTGACCACGATGATGGAGCGCGTCGCGGACGTCTTCGTCTCGATGGGCTACGAGGTCGCCGAGGGCCCCGAGGCCGAGGCGGAGTGGTTCAACTTCGACGCCCTGAACTTCACGCCCGACCACCCGGCCCGGCAGATGCAGGACACCTTCTTCGTCCAGGGCCCCGGCGGCGCCTCCGGCGACGGCGCGGAGTCGGGTGTCGTGCTGCGCACCCACACCTCGCCGGTGCAGGCGCGCGCGCTCCTGGAACGCCGCGAGCCGCCGGTCTACGTGGTCTGCCCCGGCCGCGTCTACCGCACGGACGAGCTGGACGCGACGCACACCCCGGTCTTCCACCAGATCGAGCTGCTCGCCGTCGACGAGGGCCTGACCATGGCCGACCTGAAGGGCACCCTCGACCACATGGTCCAGGCGCTCTTCGGCCCGGACATGAAGACCCGCCTCCGGCCGAACTACTTCCCCTTCACCGAGCCGTCCGCCGAGATGGACATGGTGTGCTATGTCTGCCGCGGCGAGTCCGTCGGCAACCCCGACCGCCCCTGCCGCACCTGCGGCAGCGAGGGCTGGATCGAGCTCGGCGGCTGCGGCATGGTCAACCCCAAGGTGCTCACCGCCTGCGGCGTCGACCCCAAGAAGTACAGCGGATTCGCCTTCGGGTTCGGCATCGAGCGGATGCTGATGTTCCGCCACAACGTCGAAGACATGCGAGACATGGTCGAGGGTGACGTCCGTTTCACCCGGCCTTTCGGGATGGAGATCTGATGCGGGTCCCGCTTTCCTGGCTGCGGGAGTACGTCGACCTCCCCGCCACCGAGACCGGCCGTGACGTGCAGGCCAAGCTCATCGAGGTCGGCCTTGAGGTCGAGACCGTCGAGCAGCTCGGCGCGGGCCTGAAGGGCCCGCTCGTGGTGGGCAAGGTCCTCACCATCGAGGAGCTCGAGGGCTTCAAGAAGCCCATCCGCTTCTGCACCGTCGACGTCGGCACCGCCAACGGCACGGGTGAGCCGCAGGAGATCGTCTGCGGCGCCCGGAACTTCGCCGTGGGCGACAAGGTCGTCGTGGTCCTGCCCGGCGCCGTCCTGCCCGGCGACTTCGCGATCGCCGCGCGCAAGACGTACGGCAAGACCTCGCACGGCATGATCTGCTCCGGCGACGAGCTGGGCATGGGCGACGACGGCAGCGGCGGCATCATCGTGCTGCCGCCCGAGCACGAGGCGGGCACCGACGCCATCGAGCTCCTTGAGCTGGTCGACGAGGTCCTGGACATCGCCGTCACGCCCGACCGCGGCTATGCCCTCTCGATGCGCGGCGTCGCCCGTGAGACCGCCATCGCCTACGGCCTGCCGCTGCGCGACCCGGCGCTCCTCGACGTGCCCGCGCCGAACTCCTTCGGCTACCCGGTCAAGGTCAGCGACCCGATCGGCTGCGACCGCTTCACCGCGCGCACCGTCACCGGTCTGCGCCCCGAGGCCCGCTCCCCGATCTGGCTCCAGCGCCGGCTCCAGAAGGTCGGCATGCGCCCGATCTCCCTCGCCGTCGACATCACGAACTACGTGATGATGGAGATCGGCCAGCCCCTGCACGCCTACGACCGGTCCCGCATCCAGGGCGCCATCGGCGTGCGCCGGGCCGAGCAGGGCGAGAAGTTCACCACCCTCGACGGTGCCAAGCGCGTCCTGGACGCCGAGGACCTGGTCATCACCGACGACCGCGGCCCCATCGGCCTCGCGGGCGTCATGGGCGGTGCCAACACCGAGATCGCGGATCACGAGGCCGAGGGCGGCACCACCGACGTCGTCATCGAGGCCGCGCACTTCGACGCGCTCTCGATCGCCCGCACCGCGCGCCGCCACAAGCTGGGCTCCGAGGCCGCCAAGCGCTTCGAGCGCGGTGTCGACCCGCAGGCCGCGTCGGCCGCCGCGCAGCGCACCGTCGACCTGCTCGTACTGCTCGCGGGCGGCACCGCCGAGGCGGGTGTCACGGAGGTCATCGCGCCGAGCGCGCCGCGCACGATCGCCATGCCCGCCGACCACCCCGACCGGGTCGCCGGTGTGACGTACGGCAGGGAGACCGTCGTACGCCGCCTCCAGCAGGTCGGCTGCGACGTGTACGGCCAGGACGACCTGACCGTCACCGTGCCGTCCTGGCGCCCCGACCTCGCCGAGCCGAACGACCTCGCCGAAGAGGTCATCCGCCTGGAGGGGTACGAGAACCTGCCCTCCACGCTGCCCAAGCCCCCCGCGGGCCGCGGGCTCACCGAGCGGCAGCGGCTGCACCGCAGGGTCGGCCGCGCGCTCGCCGGAGCCGGTTACGTCGAGGCGCTGAGCTACCCCTTCATCGGCGAGGGCGTCTTCGACCAGCTCGGCCTGGCCGCGGACGACCCCGCGCGCCGCGTCGTGAAGCTGGTCAACCCGCTCTCCGACGAGGAGCCCGCGCTCCGTACGACGCTGCTGCCGGGGCTGCTCTCCGCGCTGCGCCGCAACGACGGCCGGGGCAGCCACGACCTGGCGCTCTTCGAGACGGGCCTGGTCTTCCACCCGCGCGAGGAGCTCAAGGTCGCGGCGCGGCTCGGCGTCGACGGGCGTCCGAGCGACGAGGAGATCGCCTCCCTCACCGAGGCGCTGCCCGTGCAGCCCCGGCACGCCGCCGTCGTCCTCGCGGGCGCCCGCGAGCAGGCGGGCTGGTGGGGCAAGGGCCGCCCCGCCACCTGGGCGGACGCCGTCGAGGCGGCGCGCTCCATCGCCCGTGAGGCCGGTGCCGAGCTCATCGTCGAGCAGGGGCAGTACGGCCCCTGGCACCCGGGCCGCTGCGCGGAGCTGAAGGTCGTCGTCGACGGCGGGACCGTCTCCGTCGGTCACGCCGGTGAGCTGCACCCGCGCGTCGTCAAGGCGCTCGGCCTGCCCGCCCGCACCTGCGCGATGGAGCTCGACCTCGACCGCGTGGAGCAGGCCGGAGCGGGCACGCTCCAGGCGCCGCGGATCTCCACCTACCCGGTGGCGACCCAGGACGTCGCGCTGGTCGTCGACAAGGAGGTGCCGGCCGCCGTGGTCGAGCACCACCTGACCGAGGGCGCGGGCGAGCTGCTGGAGTCCATCCGGCTGTTCGACGTCTTCGAGGGCGAGCAGCTCGGCGCGGGCAAGAAGTCCCTGGCGTACGCGCTGCGCTTCCGCGCGGCCGACCGCACGCTGACCGTGGAGGAGGCGTCGGCGGCCCGTGACGCGGCCGTCGCCCTGGCGGCCGAGCGCACGGGCGCGGTGCTGCGCGGAGCGTAGGCACGGCGGCCGCAAGGCGTGCAGAGGGGCTTGTCCGCGCGGCGGATGAGCCCCTCGTACGTTCCTCACTCATTCGAGTGAGTACATACGGCACCATGACCCGATCGGCCCATCCGATGGTCAGAATCGATCCGGCCGTGGGGGCCTGCCTGCGCGCCGGACACGGTCCTGAGGGGGCGTCGGCATGATGCGGATCAAGGCTGGGGCTCCCTGCCGTACGCGGCTCGGGGCCAGGGCGCGGGCGCGGCTGCCGGGGCTGCTCGCCGGAGTGCGCGAGCCACGGCTGCGGCGGGTGCTCGGCCTCGCCCTGCCGACGGGCTGGGGCGCCGTCGCCATCACCTACAAATGGGCCTGTCCGCTCGCCCAGCAGGACGGCCTGCAGGCGCGGATCGTCAGCAGCGCCGTCTTCTTCGCCGTGGGTACCGGGCTCATGCTGCACGTCCGCGGGGCGCTGCTGCGCGAGCTGCGGCAGCTGCGCGCGGTCGCGGGCGCCGCGCAGAACGTGGTCCTGCGGCCGCTGCCGCCCCGCATCGACGGCCTCGCCCTCGCCGCCGGACGGCTCTCCGCGTCGCGGGGTGCCACGGTCGGCGGCGATCTGTACGAGGTGGCCGCCACCGACCACGGGGTCCGCGTCGTCATGGGCGATGTGCGCGGCCACGGCATCGCCGCCATCGCGACCGTCGCCGCCGTCCTCGGCAGCTTCCGCGAGGCCGCGCACGACGAGCCCGAACTGCCGCTGGTGCTGCGGCGCCTTGAGCGCACGCTGAGCCGTCATCTGAGAGAGCGGGCCCGCGCCGAGCACCCCGCGAGCGGCGGTCCCGCGCCGGAGACCCCGTCGGCCGAGGAGTTCGTCACCGTACTGCTCCTGGAGATCGGCGAGGACGGCGAGATCTCCGCGCTCAACTGCGGGCACCCCTGGCCGCATCTGCTGAGCGGTCACGCGCGGCCCCTCACCGACGCCGATCCGCTGCCGCCGCTCGGCCCCTTCCCGCTGCCCGCCGAGCTGTCCGTGCACGCGGGCGGGCGGCTGCTGCCGGGGGAGACGCTGGTCCTGCACACCGACGGCATGGAGGACGCCCGCGACGCGGCGGGCGCGTTCTTCCCGCTGCGGGCGAAGCTCACCGAGGCCGCCCGCGGCCGTCCGGTCTCGCCGCAGGGACTCGTCCACGAGGTCCACGCCGAACTGCGGCGCCACACCGGCCGTCCGCCGTCCGACGACGCCGCGCTGCTCGCCCTGCGCAACGACCGCAAGAGGGTGCCCGTGCAGTGCCCGGAGCCGGACCGGTGCGCCCGCACCCTGACCTGACCCGACCGGTGGGGCCGGGGAGCGGCCGGGGGGAAAAGCGGCACGCGCCGCCCGCCCCGCCATGGAGTTGTCGGGCAGACGGCGGGACGAGCGGCGCTGATGAGGGCCGCCGCACTTGTACGAGGGGGGAGCCGGCGGCCCGGCCGGCCTCCTTAACTGATGAGGCATCTCAGTCAAGCGAGTTCACACCTCTCGCGGCAGAGCACGCACCCCCCGGACGCGGGCACTCCGTTCACACCCCGTGTGAACACACCTCGACTAATCTGAACAGGACCGAGCCACCGGAGGGCCTCCCATGCAGCCCAACACCCTGCTCGACGCGATCCTGGACGAAGCCGGCGTCTCCCACGCCGGTCTGGCCGCCCATGTGAACCAGGCCGGCAAGTCCCGGGGCCTCGCGCTGCGTTACGAACACACCGCCGTGTCCCGCTGGCTGAAGGGGCAGCGCCCACGGGGCCAGGTCCCCGACCTGATCTGCGAGGTGCTCGCCGCCCGGCTGCAACGGCCCGTCACCCTGGACGACATCGGCCTCGGGCTGCCCGGGGTCCCGTCCGCCCGGGTCGGCTCGGCGGCCACCACGCTCTCCGGCTTCGTGGAGCGCGCCACGGCCCTGTGGCGCTCCGACGAACAGCAGCGCCCGCACCTGCTCGGCGCCCCCGCCGTCACCGGTACGCCCGCGGTGATGCCGGTCTGGGAGTGGGAGAACCCGCCGGACGACGTCGACGTCTCCCGGGGCGGACGGCACCCGGTCAGCACGGCCGACATCGAGATGATGCGGGCCGCCCGCGCGCACTACGAGCAGATGTACCGCAAGACCGGCGGGGTCGCGACCCGCACCCGTATCGTCGGCTTCCTCAACGCCGAGGCGGCGCCCCTGCTGCGCGGCAGCTACACCGACGAGATGGGCCGTCAACTGCACCGGTCCACCGGCGGGTTGGTCGCGATAGCCGGGATCTGCGCCTACGACTCCGACGCCCACGGCCTCGCCCAGCGCTACTTCCACCAGGCCCTGCGGCTGGCGAAGGCCAGCGGGGACATGGGGCTCGGCGCGTATGTGATCGCGCTGCTCGTCAACCAGTCGCTGTTCATGCGGGAGTACCGCCAGGCGGTGGCGTTCGCGGAGGCGGCGCTGCGGGCCGGCGGCCGTGAGCTCACCCCCGCGCTCGCATCGGATCTGTACGCCATGCAGGCCAAGGCGTACGCGCACCTGGGTGACGGCAGGAGCGCGCTGTCGTGCATCAGACGTGCCGAGGCCGCGGCCGACCGCATCCTGCGGGGCCGGGAGCCCGACGAGACGGGCTATGTGCAGCCCGGACTCGTCAACGTCCAGGTGGCCGAGGCGCTGCTCAGCCTCGGCGATCTGACCAGCGCCCGGGAGCACGCCGCGGCGGCCGTGGACACTCCGGCGCACGACCGGGGCCGGGTCCACCGCCTTGCGATGCTCAGTCAGATCGAACTGCGCCAGGGAAACACCGACCAAGCGGTGGCCACGGCCGTCGAAATGGCGGAGCAGGCGCGCGGCATGGAGTCGCAGCGGCTGCGCGACCGGCTGCGCGCGGTCCGTGAACACCTGGTGCGCAGCGACTGCGCAGGTACCGCCGAGGCGGCCGAACTCATCGCCGGGGCCTTACGCGTTCCGCTGTGACGCGCCCCCGGCGCCGCCTTCCGGGCGCGCCGTGCACACTCCCCAGCGCCTCTCACACTCTGCTCTGATCTTCCGCCTGCTGCGATATTGCCAGCAACTCGGCGGAAGGTGGCAGAACCGTGCAATGGACGAAACAGAACGAACAAACTGTGTATGGAAACAAGTGGTTCACGGTCAATCTCGCGGATGTCGAACTACCCGACGGGCGGCATCTGGACCACTTCCTGATCCGGCTGCGGCCCGTCGCCGTGGCCACCGTCGTCAACGAGGCCAACGAGGTCCTGCTGCTCTGGCGGCACCGCTTCATCACCGACAGCTGGGGCTGGGAGCTCGCGGCGGGCGTCGTCGAGGACGGCGAGGACATCGCGTACGCGGCGGCCCGCGAGATGGAGGAGGAGACCGGCTGGCGGCCGGGCCCGCTGCGGCACCTGATGAGCGTCGAGCCCTCCAACGGGCTCACCGACGCCCGGCACCACATCTACTGGTCCGACGAAGGGACGTACATGGGCCATCCGCAGGACGACTTCGAGTCGGACCGTCGTGAGTGGGTCCCGCTCAAGCTCGTTCCCGACATGGTGGCCCGCGGGGAGGTCCCGGCCGCCAACATGGCCGCGGCGCTGCTCCTCCTGCACCATCTGCGCCTCGGCCAGGACGCGCGTTAGTGGCCGATGGCCTGCCAGACCGCTACGGCCAGGGCCGCGACCGCCGCGAGAGCGACGATCGTGGGCAGCGGCCAGCGCGTGTGCTCCAAGGCGGCGACCCGGGTCTCAAGGGCCTCCATGTTCTTGGTGTTCTGGTCGTCGTGCTGTGTGAGCAACGCCAGCCGTCCGTCGACGCGGGCCAGACCCACGTCCAGGCTACGGCGCAACTCGGCGAATTCTTCCGGGACCACGGCACTCTCGCCGTCGGTGGTCACGAGTGCACTCCTCTCTGTAATGGCGCGTCCCCCCTTCGTCCGCACAAAGAGTGAACTCTCCTGGTGGACAGGGCGGGAGCGTGTGCGATGGGCATATGCGAGCCCACTGCGCACACGGTGTGTGAACGCCGCGGGCCCGGCACTCACTGGAGTGCCGGGCCCGTCGAGTACGGAGTGTGTCCGTACGGGGAGTGAATCGCTCCGCATCGCGCGGCGGAGCGCCGGGGGCGAGGTCAGGCGTACGTGTAGAAGCCCGAGCCCGACTTCCGGCCGAGGCGGCCCGCGTCGACCATGCGCTGGAGCAGCGGGGGAGCGGCGTACAGCGGCTCCTTGTACTCGGCGTACATCGAGTCCGCGACCGAGGCGACCGTGTCCAGGCCGATCAGGTCGGAGAGCTTGAGCGGGCCCATCGGGTGGGCGCAGCCCATCTCCATGCCGTTGTCGATGTCCTCGCGGCTGGCGATGCCCGACTCGAACATCCGGATCGCGGAGAGGAGGTAGGGGATGAGCAGCGCGTTGACCACGAAGCCCGAGCGGTCCTGGGCGCGGATCGCGTGCTTGCCCAGGACCTTCTCGACCATGACCTGGGCCCGGCTGATGGTGCCCTCGGAGGTGGTCAGCGCGGGGATCAGCTCGACGAGCTGCTGCACGGGCGCCGGGTTGAAGAAGTGGATGCCGATGACCTGGTCGGGACGCGAGGTCGCGACGGCCAGCTTCACCAGCGGGATGGAGGAGGTGTTCGAGGCGAGGATCGCGTCCTGCCGGGTCACCACCTGGTCGAGCACCTGGAAGATCTCGGTCTTGACCTGCTCGTTCTCGACGACGGCCTCGATGACCAGGTCACGGTCGGAGAACTCGCCGAGGTCGGTGGTGAAGCTCAGGCGGGCCAGTGTCGCGTCCCGCTCCTCCTCCGAGATCTTGCCGCGCTCGGCCGCCTTGGAGAGGGAGTTGTACAGCCGCGTACGGCCGATCTCCAGGGCCTCGCCGGTGGTCTCCGCGACCTTCACGTCAAGACCGGAGCGGGCGCAGACCTCCGCGATCCCGGCGCCCATCTGGCCACAGCCCACCACTCCGACGCGTGCGATATCGGTCATGGAGTCGGTCACCTCGTGCCTTTCGCTGATTACGGGGCCGGCAGGACCCCCCGTTCGGACCAGGTGCCTGCCTCGGCCGTGAACGTTACTCCGCAACACGGGGTCGATGGCGTGCCGGGTCGGGCATGCTGTGCGCACAACCGGCGGTGGAGCCGGACCGGAGCGAGCTCAGGGGCGTAACGATGAGGCATATGTCACGTCGGGGATTCTCGGTGCTGGCCGCGGCGACGGTCGCGGGCCTGACGTCCACGGGGGGCGCGGCGGCGGCTCCCCGCAAGCGTCCGCGCAAGGGCCGCGAGCTGCGGGGCATGTGGCTGGCGACGGTGGTCAACCGCGACTGGCCCTCGAAGCCGGGGCTCCCGGCCGAGCAGCAGCGCGCCGAACTGCTCGCCTTCCTGGACTCCGCGGTGAACCGCAGACTCAACGCGGTGGTCTTCCAGGTGCGGCCCACCGCCGACGCGCTGTGGCCCTCGCCGTACGAGCCGTGGACGGAGTATCTGACCGGGACCCAGGGCAAGGACCCGGGCTGGGACCCCCTGGGCACCGCGGTGAAGGAGGCGCACCGCAGGGGCCTCGAACTGCACGCCTGGTTCAACCCCTTCCGCATCGCCAACCACACCGACCCCTCGCGTCTGATCGCCACCCACCCCGCGCGGGTGCACCCCGACTGGGTCGTGCCGTACGGCGGGAAGCTCTACTACAACCCGGGCCTGCCCGAGGTGCGGCGCTTCGTGCAGGACGCGATGCTCGACGCGGTGCGGCGCTACAAGGTCGACGCGGTGCACTGGGACGACTACTTCTACCCCTATCCCGTGGCGGGCCAGACCTTCGGTGACGACGACGCCTTCGCGCGCTACGGCAAGGGCTTCCCCGACCGTGCCTCCTGGCGGCGCGACAACATCGACAAGCTGGTGCGGGAGATGTCCACGCGGGTGAGGAAGACCCGGCCCGGCACCCGGTTCGGGGTCAGCCCGTTCGCGGTCTGGCGCAATGTCGCGACCGATCCGACGGGCTCCGACACCCGGGCCGGGGTGCAGACCTACGACGACCTGTACGCCGACACCCGGGGCTGGGTGAAGAAGGGCTGGCTGGACTACATCGTCCCGCAGGTCTACTGGAACATCGGCTTCGCCGCCGCGGACTACGCCAAGCTGATCCCGTGGTGGGACGACGTGGTGCGCGGCACGGGCGTGAACCTCTACATCGGCGAGGCCCTCTACAAGGCGGGTGACCCGGCGCAGCCCGCGGCCTGGCAGGACCCGGCGGAGCTCTCCCGCCACCTCACCTTCGCCGAGGACTACCGCGAGGTGCGCGGCCACATCTACTTCTCGGCGAAGGAGGTCGGCGTCGACAAGATCGGCGCGATGGCGCGGGTGGTCGCCGACCACTACCAGAAGCCGGCGAAGCCACCGCGCTGACCGGCCGTCGCTATGCCGTGCCCTGATGCCGTACGACGGTGTCGGGGCCCGGCGACATCAGCGTCTCGTGGCCGTCCTCGAACCGCACCCGGTAGGGCGGGCCGCCGTCCGGACCCAGTACCTCGACGATCCGCGCGATCCGGTCGTGCTGCCCGACGATCCTGCCGTGCACCACCAGCTCGTCGCCTACGGTTGCACGCATCTGATGTGCCCCCTCGTCCCGCTCCGTGGTCGCGATCCGTGGCGGCAAGTGTACGACGGGACGGGGGAGTTGGGGCCGTGCGGGCGGGCGGCGGCTCAGCCCCGGGAGCGTTGGGTGACCGCGATGCAGACGAGCACGGCGGCGGCGGTGAGCGGGGCGGCGACGGTGAGGTGCTCGCCGAGCAGGAACACCGACCAGACCAGGGTGAGCAGCGGCTGGGCGAGCTGGAGCTGACTGGCCTTGGGCACGCCGATGGCCGCCATCCCCCGGTACCAGACGACCAGGCCGAGGAACTGCGAGCCGATCGCGGAGTAGAGCAGGCCCGCGGTGCTGTGCCCGGTGAGGTGGAAGGCCTCGTGCTGAAGGGCCACGGACGCGCCCACGGCGTTCAGCGGCAGGCAGAGCAGCAGCCCCCAGCCGATGACCTGCCAGCCCGGCATCTCGCGCGCCAGGCGCCCGCCCTCGGTGTACCCGGCCGCGCAGATCAGGAGCGCGCCGAAGAGATAGAGGTCGGCGCCGGTCAGCGCGCCGCCGCTCTGCTGCACCGTGAAGGCGATGACCGCCGCGGCACCGGTGAGCGCCGCCGCCCAGAACGTCCGCGAGGGCCGTGCCCCGGTGCGCAGCGCCGAGAGGACGGCGGTCGTCAGCGGCAGCAGGCCCACGACGACGGCGGCGTGCGCGGTGGTGGAGGTCCGCAGGGCGAGGGTGGTGAGCAGCGGGAACCCCACGACCACCCCGGCGCCGACCACCGCGAGCCCCGGCCAGTGGCGGCGGTGCGGTACGGGGACGCGCAGGGCCAGCAGGCAGCCGCCCGCGATGAACGCGGCGAGGACGCCGCGCAGGGTCACGAGGCTCCAGGGGCCGATGCCCTCAAGCCCCCAGGCGGTGGCGGGGAAGGTGAGCGAGAAGGCGACGACGCCGAGGGCGGCCAGGGCGGTGCCGGTACGGCGCGCCTTCGCGGGCTCCGGCCGGTGATCCGGTCCTGCGACCGCTATCCGCCCCGGAAGAGTAGCGCTATCCTGTGCTGTCATGCATGACGGTAGCAGTGTGGACGAGCTGGCGAAAAGGCTGCGCGGGGAGGTCGACCGCTACTCACCTGGTGGAAAGCTGCCGTCGAGCCGCGCGCTTGTCGAGCGGTTCAAGGTGAGTCCGGTGACGGTCTCGCGGGCCCTGGCCCAGCTCGCCGCCGAGGGTCTTGTCGTCACCCGGCCGGGCGCCGGGGTCTTCCGTGCCGCACCGCGGGCCGCCCCCGCGCCCGCCGGGGACACCTCGTGGCAGGAAGTGACCCTGAGCGCCGACGCCACCGCGGAGCTGGTGCCGCGTGCCGTCGACGCCTCCGGGGTCCTCGCCACGCTCGCCGCGCCCGCCGCGGGCGTCATCGAGTTCAACGGCGGCTACCTCGACCCCGCCCTCCAGCCCGAGCGCGCGATGGCGGCGGCGCTCGCGCGGGCCGGGCGGCGCCCCGGAGCCTGGGGGCGGCCGCCGATCGACGGGCTGCCCGAGCTGCGCGAGTGGTTCGCCCGGGGCATCGGCGGAGCCGTCACGGCCGCCGAGGTGCTGATCACGGCGGGCGGCCAGAGCGCGCTGACCACGGCGCTGCGGGCGCTCGCGCCGCCGGGGGCACCGGTGCTCGTGGAGTCGCCCACGTATCCGGGGATGCTGGCCATCGCCCGCGCGGCCGGGCTGCGGCCGGTGCCGGTGCCGGTCGACACCGACGGGGTGCGTCCACAGCTCCTCGCGGACGCCTTCCGGGCCACCGGCGCGAAGGTCTTCGTCTGCCAGCCGCTCTTCCAGAACCCCACCGGGGCCGTGCTCTCCGCCGAGCGGCGCCCACAGGTGCTGCGGATCGCCCGTGCGGCGGGGGCGTTCGTGATCGAGGACGACTTCGTGCGCCGCCTCGTCCACGAGGACGCCGGGCCGCTGCCGCGACCGCTCGGCGCCGAGGACACGGACGGCGTCGTCGTCCACGTCTGCTCGCTCACCAAGGCCACGTCACCGAGCTTCCGGGTGAGCGCGCTCGCGGCCCGCGGTCCCGTCCTCGAACGGCTGCGCGCCATCCAGGTCGTCGACCACTTCTTCGTGCCGAGACCGCTCCAGGAGGCGGCACTCGAACTCGTCGGCTCCCCGGCCTGGCCGCGCCATCTGCGCACCGTCGCGGGCGAGTTGCGGATGCGCAGGGACGCCATGGCCGCGGCGCTGCGGCTGCGCGTCCCCGAGCTCGCGGTGCCGCACATCCCGGCGGGCGGCTACCACCTCTGGGTACGGCTGCCCGACGGCACCGACGAGACCACCCTCGCCTCGGCGGCCCTGCGCGCGGGCGTGGCCGTGGCCCCCGGCCGCCCCTACTTCGCGGCGGAACCCCCGGCCGCCCACGTCCGCCTCAGCTTCGCGGCGGTCGCGGGCCTCGGCGAGATCGACGAAGGCGTACGCAGGCTGCGGACGGCCTGCGACGAGGCGGGTGGCTAGCGGGCGCCCGCCCCGCCGCTGCCGGGTCCGCGCACATAGTCCGTGACCAGCAGGAGGTCCTTGGCCGGGCCGCCCACCCGCCAGCGGGAACGCCAGCGGTCGGCGTCGTACACCTCGAACGCGCCGCTGTAGAGGTCGCGCGCGCACGGGTGGTCCACGGTGTGCGTACCCGTACGGAGGTCCAGGCCGTGGAAGAACCTGCCGTCGGCGAACTCCACGCGGGCGGTGCCCGGCTCGTCGCCCGGCAGGAACCGCAGGGTCCGCTCGGCGGGCCTGGCGACGCCGCGCCAGGTGAAGGTGCCCGACTCGTGGTGCAGCAGCCCGCCCTCGTCCGGGGCGGGCAGCGCGGAGAACACCGTCGTACCGACGAAGCGGCCCTCGAAGCCGTCACCGAGATCGACCACCGTGCGCGTGACGTCCCACACGCCCGCGAGATGGGCGAGGGCGTCGGGGACGGGGTGCCGGGCCGGTTCCGGCCGTACCGCGTCGTCGGGAAGGGGCATGCCCGCAGGCTACGCGCCCCCCGGGCGGCTCCGGCTAGCGGTCCACGACCGACATGCTGCGCTCGTCGTACCGGGTACCGGCCACCTGACCGGCGGGGGCCGCCGCGTCGATGGCGGCGAGATCGGCGGCGGTCAGTTCCAGGGTCGCCGCGGCCACGTTCTCCTCCAGGTACTTCTCGCGGCGCGTGCCCGGGATCGGCACGACGTCGTCGCCGCGGTGCTGCACCCAGGCGAGCGCGAGCTGACCGGCGGTGACGCCCTTCTCGGCGGCGAGCGCGTGCAGGGCGTGCACGATGGCGAGGTTCCGCTCCAGATTGCCGTCGGCGAAGCGGGGCTGGGTGCGCCGCAGATCATCGGCGGGCAGCCCGTCGAGCGAGGTGTAGCGGCCGGTGAGGAAGCCGCGCCCGAGCGGCGAGAACGGCACGAGCCCGATGCCCAGCTCACGGCAGACCGGTGCGATCTCCGCCTCCAGGTCCCTGGTCCACAGCGACCACTCGCTCTGGAGCGCCGCGATCGGATGCGTCGCGTGCGCCCGGCGGATGGTGCGCGCGCTGGCCTCGGAGAGCCCGAGGTGGCGCACCTTGCCCGCCGCGACCAGCTCGGCGAGCGCGCCGACGGTCTCCTCGATCGGCACCTCCTTGTCGACACGGTGCACGTAGTACAGGTCGATGTGGCCGACGCCGAGGCGCTTCAGCGAGGCGTCGCACGCCGCGCGCACGTACGCGGCGTCGCCCCGGATGTGCGGCGCCTCGCCGAGCCGGTTGGCGAAGCCGAACTTCGTCGCCACGACGGCCCGCTCGCGCCGGGACCCGGCGAGCGCCCGGCCGATGAGCTGTTCGTTGTGGCCGCTGCCGTAGAAGTCGGAGGTGTCGAGGAGGGTGACGCCGAGGTCGAGGGCCCGGTGGATCGTGGCGAGGGACGCCGCGTCGTCCGACGCGCCGTAGCCGTGGCTCATCCCCATGCAGCCGAGCCCCTGCGCCGAGACGGTCAGCGCGCCGAGCTTGCGGGTGGGAAGGCTGGTCATGGTGTACCTCCTGGCCGGGTTCCGGTGGTCGGCTCAGACCCTAGGAGCTGGAGCGGACTCCAGGGCAAGGGGAGGTGGGCCGCGGCACCTCGGGCTCCGGCCGTGGCGCGACCCGCCGGGGCAGCCGCGTCGCGAGCAGGGCACCCAGCGCCGCCACCGCCCCGAGGACGGTCAGCGCCGGGCCCATCGCCGCGACGAACCCCTCGCCGGGGTCCGGGGGAGCGGCCGGAGTGAAGGCGGTCAGCAGGGTGGTCGCCGCGGCGATCCCCAGGGTGGGGCCGATGTTCATCGCCGTCTGCTGGAGGCCGCCCGCCACGCCGGCCTCCGCCGCCGGAGCCTGCCGTACGACCACGGCCGTCGCCGCGACCATCACCGTGCCGAAACCGGCGCCGACGAGGAGGAAGCCGCCGCAGACGGCCACCGCCCCCGAACCCTGGTCCAGGCGGGAGAGGACGAGGACGCCGAGGGTCAGCAGCGCCATCGCCGCCGTGCTGGTCCGCCGAGGGCCCTGCCCGCGCAGCAGCACCGCCGCGAGCGGCGCGCTCACCACCATCATGACCGCGAGCGGCAGCGCCCGTACCGCGCTGTCCAGTGGGTCGAGCCCGAGCACGTCCTGGAGGAAGTAGGTGGCGGCGAAGAGCGTGCCGAACATCGCGGCGGACGCCGCCACCAGGACGGCGAGGGCCGGTCCGACCGCCGCCGAGCCGATCAGCCGGGGCGGCACCAGCGGGCTCGCCGCCCGGCGCTCATGGCGGACGAACGCCGTGCCCGCCGCCACGGCGACGAGCGCCCCCGCGGAGGCGGCCGCCGTCCAGCCGTGTTCGGGGACGCCGACCAGCGTGTGCACCAGGCAGGCGAGCGCCACCGCGAGCAGCCCCGCTCCCGGCAGATCGAGCCCCGGGGCGGCGTCCGCACGGCGCGGCGCCGGTACCCGCACCAGGAGCGCCACGATCCCGGTCGCCAGCGCGGGCAGCACACTGAGGAAGAACACCGAACGCCACCCCAGACGCGTGGCGAGCGCCCCGCCGAGCAGCGGTCCGGCCGCCGCCGCGAGGCCGATGGCGCTGGTCCTGAGCGCGATGGGCATGCCGAGCCGCTCCGGTGGGAACGCGGCCCGCAGCATCCCCAGCGTGGCGGGCTGGAGCAGCGCCCCGAAGACGCCCTGGGCCGCCCGCAGCCCGATCACCCAGCCGACGCCGGGGGCGAGGCCGACGGCGGCCGAGGCGAGCGCGAAGCCGAGCGTGCCGACGGCGAAGAGCCGCCGGTGTCCATAGCGGTCGCCGAGCCGCCCGGCGAACACCAGCAGGCTCGCCACGGCGATCAGATAGCCGGTGCTCGTCCACTGGACCTCGGCGAACGTCGCGTCCAGGTCGCTCTGGAGAGCGGGCTGCACGACCGTGAGCACCGTGCCGTCCAGGGCGACGGTCATCGCCCCGATGACGGAGCACGCCAGGGTGAGGTTCCGCCGGGCCGGAGTCGGGGCGCTCATGCGGGCCCCGGGCCGATGTGCGCGTCGAGCGCGGCCTCGATCAGCGGCTCCACCTCGCCGGTCCCGGCGGCCAGCGTGAGACTGCCCCAGATCCAGAGCTGGGCGATGCCGTGCAGGTTCGCCCACAGCGCGCCCGCGGAGACCCGGGCCCCCGCCGCGGCGGAGCCGCCGGACGCCGGGCGCGCCTCGGCGRCCAGGCCGACCAGGACGTCGAAGAGCGGCAGGCTCGTCTCCCGCAGCCCCAGTTCGTTGCTCTCCAGGAGATCGTGCCGGAACATCAGCTCGAACATCCCCCGGTGCGCCCCGGCGAAGCCCACGTAGGCGAGGCTGAGCGCCCGCAGCCGCGCCCGTGCGTCGCCCTGGCCGTCGCCGCCTACCGCCCGCTCCGTCTCGGTTGCAAGGTCCGCGAAGCCCCGCCGGGCGATCGCGGACAGCAGTGCCACATGCGTGGGGAAGTAGCGCCGGGGCGCTCCGTGCGACACCCCCGCCCTGCGGGCGATCTCCCGCAGGGTCAGCGCCTGCACCCCCTCGGCCGCCACGAGGGCGACGCCCACCTCCACAAGCCGGGCCCGCAGCCCGGCGTCCTGTTCGCTCATAGACACTGTCTACTACGATCAGTAGACAGTGTCTACTCGTTGAGGTGGCCGGAGTCCCGGAAGATTCAGGCCCAAGGGGCACTGTCCGTAAGGGGGGAGGGACGAGATATCTTGATGTCGAGCAATGTTGCAGACGCGGAGCGGAGCACCCGGTGACTGACTCGACCATCATCTACACCCACACTGACGAGGCCCCGGCCCTGGCGACCCATTCGTTCTTGCCGGTGGTCCAGGCCTACGCCTCGACGGCCGGGGTCAGCGTGGAGACCCGCGACATCTCGCTCGCGGGCCGCATCATCTCCAGCTTCCCCGAGCGTCTCCAGGAGGGCCAGCGCATCAATGACGCCCTCGCCGAGCTGGGCGAGCTCGCCAAGACGCCGCAGGCGAACATCATCAAGCTGCCGAACATCTCGGCCTCGATCCCGCAGCTCAAGGCCGCCATCGCCGAGCTCCAGGGCCAGGGCTACGCGCTCCCCGACTACCCGGACGACCCCAAGACCGACGAGGAGCGCGACATCCGCGCCCGCTACGACAAGGTCAAGGGCAGCGCCGTCAACCCGGTCCTGCGCGAGGGCAACTCCGACCGCCGCGCCCCCGCCTCGGTGAAGAACTACGCCAAGGCCCACCCGCACCGCATGGGCGCCTGGACGGCCGACTCCAAGACGAACGTCGCCACCATGGGCGAGAACGACTTCCGCTCGACCGAGAAGTCCGCGGTGATCACCGAGGCCGGTTCGCTGCGCATCGAGCTCACCGGTGACGACGGCTCCACCACGGTCCTGCGCGAGTCCGTACCCGTCCTCGCGGGCGAGGTCGTCGACGCCTCCGTGATGCGCGTCGCCGCGCTCCGCGAGTTCCTCAAGGAGCAGGTGGCCCGCGCCAAGGCCGAGGGCATCCTCTTCTCCGTGCACCTCAAGGCCACGATGATGAAGGTCTCCGACCCGATCGTCTTCGGCCACGTGGTCCGCGCCTTCTTCCCGAAGACCTTCGCGGCCTACGGCGACGTCCTCGCGGGCGCCGGCCTGACCCCGAACGACGGCCTCGGCGGCATCTTCAAGGGCCTCGACTCGCTCCCCGAGGGCGCGAAGATCAAGGAGTCCTTCGAGGCCGAGCTGGCCGAGGGCCCCGAGCTCGCCATGGTCGACTCCGACAAGGGCATCTCCAACCTGCACGTCCCGAGCGACGTCATCGTGGACGCCTCCATGCCGGCCATGATCCGCACCTCCGGCCACATGTGGGGCCCGGACGGCGAGGAGCACGACACCCTCGCGGTCCTCCCCGACAGCAGCTACTCCGGGGTCTACCAGGTCGTCATCGACGACTGCCGCGCCAACGGCGCCTTCGACCCGTCGACGATGGGCTCGGTCCCGAACGTCGGCCTGATGGCGCAGAAGGCCGAGGAGTACGGCAGCCACGACAAGACCTTCGAGGTCCCCACCACGGGCACCGTGCGGGTGCTCGACGGCGCGGGCGACGTCGTCCTGGAGCAGACCGTCGCCGCCGGTGACATCTTCCGCATGTGCCAGACCAAGGACGCGCCGATCCAGGACTGGGTCAAGCTCGCCGTCACCCGCGCCCGCGCCACCGGCAGCCCGGCCGTCTTCTGGCTCGACGACACCCGCGCCCACGACGCCGTGCTCATCGGCAAGGTCGAGCAGTACCTCGCCGACCACGACACCGAGGGCCTGGACATCCAGGTGCTGTCCCCGGTCGAGGCCACCGCGTTCTCCCTGGAGCGCATCCGCCGCGGCGAGGACACCATCTCCGTCACGGGCAACGTCCTGCGTGACTACCTCACGGACCTGTTCCCGATCCTGGAGCTCGGCACCAGCGCCAAGATGCTCTCGGTGGTCCCGCTGATGAACGGCGGCGGCCTCTTCGAGACGGGCGCGGGCGGCTCCGCCCCCAAGCACGTCCAGCAGCTCGTCAAGGAGAACTACCTGCGCTGGGACAGCCTGGGTGAGTTCCTCGCCCTCGCGGTCAGCTTCGAGCACCTGGCCACCACCACGGGCAACGCGCGCGCCCAGATCCTCGCCGACACCCTGGACCGCGCCACCGCCACGTTCCTGGAGAACGACAAGTCGCCGAGCCGTCGCCTCGGTGGCATCGACAACCGCGGCAGCCACTTCTACCTGGCCCTGTACTGGGCGCAGGAGCTGGCCAAGCAGACCGAGGACGCGGCGCTCGCCGAGTCCTTCGCGCCCCTGGCCAAGACGCTCTCCGAGCAGGAGCGGACCATCGTCGACGAGCTGATCGCGGTGCAGGGCAGCCCGGCCGACATCGGCGGCTACTACCAGCCCGACGTGGCCAAGGCCTCCGCTGTCATGCGTCCGTCGGCGACGCTGAACCAGGCGCTGTCCATTCTGAGCTGACGCCGGAAGCTGACGCCTGTAGGTGCCTGAGCGAAAGGGGGCCTCCCGCCGACCGGCGGGAGGCCCCCTCTCATGTGGCCGACGGCACCCTGCCGCGCGTAAGCGGGCGCCGGGAAGGGCCGCCGAAGGGTCAGGAGCGGCGGCGCGGCTTGCCGCGTTTCGCGGCTCCGGGACGGGCGGCGGTCCTCTTCTTCGGCGCCGCCCTCTTCGAGGCCGCCGCCTTCTTCGGGGCCGGGGCCCTGTCCTTGGACTTCTCCTTCGCCGCGGGGGCCTTGTCGCGGCCCCGCGAGCTGTTGACCGTACGGCCGCGGACGATGCCGATGAAGTCCTCGACCTGGTCCGTGGTGGCCGCCTCCGGCCACGACAGGGCCACGTTCGACTCGGGGGCGCCCGTGACGGGGCGGTAGGTGAGGTCCTTGCGGTGGTGCAGCCGGGCCAGGGACTGCGGGACGACGAGGACGCCGATGCCCGCGGCGACCAGCTCGACGGCGTCCTCGGTGGTGGCGGGGCGCTCGTGCGCGGGCAGACCGGGGCGTTCGTCCCAGGTGAGCGTCTCGTCGAGGGGGTGGAGCACGATCTCGTCCGCGAGGTCGGCCGCGGACACCTCGTCGACCGCCGCGACGACGTGGTCCCTGGGGATCACGACGACCGTCGTCTCGGTGTAGAGGGGGATCGCGCTGAGGTCCGTACGGTCGATGGGCAGCCGCACGAATCCGGCGTCGGCGCCGCCCGCCCGCAGCACGTCCGGTGCTTCGGCGGCGGACACCTGCACGAGGGTCAGCGGGATGTCCGGCAGCCGCTCGTTCCAGATCCGCACCCACTTGGCGGGCGTCACCCCCGGGACGTAGGCGAGCCGGAACGAGGGGGTCACTTCGGAGCCTGTCACCTCGCCAGGCTACCCGCCGTGGTCAGCGGCGGCGCACACGCTCGATACCCTTGACCTCATGACGTCGCACCAGACCACCCAGACCATGAAGCCCGCGACCGCGGCGAAGAAGCTGGGTGTGTACCTCCAGGCCACCCCCGCAGAGTTCCAGGAGGGCGTGGTCTCGCGCGGCGAGCTGAACGCGCTCCAGGCCGACCCGCCCGAGTGGCTCAAGGAGCTGCGCCGCATCGGCCCGCACCCCCGTCCCGTCGTCGCCGCCAAGCTCGGCGTCTCCATCGCCGGTCTCGCCCGCGGCGGCATCACCGAGCCGCTCACCACGGAGCAGATCGAGGCGCTGAAGGACGAGCAGCCCGGCTGGCTCCGCCAGGAGCGCGCCACCCAGGCCGATGTCCGCAAGGAAGCGGTGCGGATCAAGGAGAAGCAGGCCGAGCGGGCGGAGCGGGCCGCGGACCGCGAGGACGGCTCCCGCTCCTGAGAGGCGGGCCCGGCGCCGCCCGCCAGGAGCACGCCGGGGCGCGCCGGATCATGCCGGTTCCGGCCGGACAAGGAGCGTGAACCAGACCGTCTTGCCGACGGAGTGGGGCCGGGTGCCCCACGCGTCGGCGAGGGCGTCGACCAGGACCAGGCCCCGGCCGTCCTCCTCGGTGTTCTCGGCGAGGCGGGCCCTCGGCCGGGGCGAGCTGTGGTCGGTGATCTCCACGCCCAGTTCGCGCACGCTGTGCCAGACGCGCAGATGCAGCGGCCCCCGCGCGTGCCGCACCCCGTTGGTCAGCAGCTCCGAGACGAGCAGCAGCGCGGAGTCGGTGAGGTCCGTCAGGCCCCACTCCCCGAGCTTGTCCGCCAGGAAGCGCCGCCCGGCGGGGACCGACACGGCCTCCGAGGGAAGCTCCCTGCCCGCGATGTCGAGCGGCGCCGTGGGGAAGCTGACCAGCAGCAGCGTCACATCGTCGGCGTGTGTCCCGGTGTCGGGGAGCAGGGTGTGCAGGACGCGGTCCGCGGCCGTCTCCAGATCCTCCGCGGAGTCGAAGACGCCCTCAAGAGCGCTGGTCAGCAGATCGAGCTGGAGGTCGATGTCGGTGCTCGGGGTCTCCACCAGGCCGTCGGTGAAGAGGGCGAGGGTGGTCCCGGCCCGCAGTGGAAGCCGGACCTGCT
>NZ_JASKYR010000479.1:0-6590 GCF_041028215.1 Streptomyces flavofungini | reverse complement strand
GTGCCCGCCGCCCCGCCCGGGCCACCGGGTGTCCCGCCCGCGCGCGAGGCCCCGGACGCGGTGCCGCCCGCCGGGCGCAGGACCGCCTGGGCCGAGGGCACCGACCGGCTGCGCGCCGCCGCGACCACCGAGCCCGGCAGGCTGCGGATCATCGGCGCGCTCCTCGCCGCGCTGGTCATCGCGTTCGGCGCGGTCACCACCTGGCAGATGACGGAGCGCTCGGCCGCCGCGGACGACGTGCTGCACCGCAGCCAGCCGCTGAGCGCCGACGCCGCCGCGGTCTACCGCTCGCTCGCCGACGCCAACACCGCCGCCTCCAGCGGCTTCCTCGCCGGCGGCCAGGAGCCCGCCGCAGTCCGCGAGCGGTACGAACGGGACATCGAGCGGGCCTCGCAGAAGCTGGCCAAGGCCGCGTCGAACGCGGGCTCGGCCACCTCGTCGGCCGCCGCCGTCCGCAAGCTGAACGAGCTGCTTCCGGAGTACACCGGCCTCATCGAGCGCGCCCGCGCCAACAACCGCCAGGGCCTGCCCCTGGGCGGCGCCTATCTGCGGTACGCGAACGACAAGATGCAGACGCAGATGCTCCCGGCCGCCGAGAAGCTCTACAAAGCGGAGAACGCCCGCCTGGCGTCGGACTACTCCAAGGCCAAGCCGTATCCGTGGATCGCCATCGCCCTCGGCGTCCTCGCGCTCGGCGCCCTGGCATGGGCGCAGCGGCGCAACTACCGGCGCACCAACCGCGTGTTCAACCACGGCCTGCTCGCGGCGACGGCCTTCGGCACGGTCGTGCTCCTCTGGCTCGTCGTCGGCCACACCTTCGCGCGCGCGTCGCTCAACGAGTCCTACGACGACGGCGTGCGCTCCCTGAACGTCCTGAACGACGCCCGCATCGGCTCCCTGAAGGCCCGGGGCAACGAGACCCTGACCCTGGTCAGCCGGGGCGCCGAGACCATCGAGGTGAACGGCGAGAGCAAGGACAAGTTCGACGTCTCCTACCGCGCGCTGATGAAGCAGCTCGGCGACAAGGACAGCGGCCTCCTCGGCGAGGCCGCCGACCTGGCCGGGAACGACGCGGACGGCGCCAACCCGGTCGCCGAGGCGGCGGAGAACGTCAGCGTGTGGAAGGACCGCCACAAGGTGGCCCGCACCAGCGACGACTCCGGTGACTACCAGGGAGCGCTCGACAAGGTCATCGGCGCCAAGGACGACCAGCCGACCGGCGAGTGCTTCGACAACGTGGACGCGGCCCTGGACCGGGCCCTGGCCCACGAGCAGCGTGAGTTCAAGGCGGCGGCCGAGGACGGCAGGGGCGCCATGAGCGGCCTTCCCGTCGGCGCGGCGGTCCTCGCGGTGCTCGCCGCGGCGGGCGCGGTGCTCGGCATCGGCCGCAGGCTCTCGGAGTACCGATGACGAGGCGGGAGACGGTCCCGGCGGCCGGAGGGAGCGGGCGGACGATGCGGACACGACGCGGCACGGCCGGGCTGAGCGGCGGGCGCCGGGCGGGCATCGGCGCCCTGGGCCTCGCCTGCGCGCTCGCGGGGACCCTGGTCGCCCTGCCCCGGGGCGACGGCGGCGATGACCGCACCGGCGGCGGCGCGGCCGTCCCGGTGGCGGCGCCCGCGCGGGCCGACGCCGACGACTGCAACGACCGGAGCCCGCGCCCCTCGGGCAAGGACGGCCCGACGATCGAGGCCATCAAGAACCGCGAGGTCAAGAAGCTGATCGTCGGCGTCGACCAGAACAGCTACCGCTGGGGCTACCGCGACCCGAACAAGCCGGGCGGCACCCTGGAGGGCTTCGACATCGACCTCGCGCACGAGATCGCCGAGGAGATCTTCGGCGACCGCGACGCCGTCGTGTTCCGCGCCATCCCCACCAACCAGCGCATCCCGGCACTCCAGAGCGGCCAGGTCGACATGGTCGTGCGCACCATGACCGTCAACTGCGAGCGCCTGGAGGACGTCGACTTCTCCACCGGGTATTTCGAGACGGGCCAGCAGGTGCTCGCGCCGGTGAAGTCCGGCATCACGGGCTATGACGCGTCGCTCAGGGGCAAGAAGATCTGCTCGGCCGCGGGCTCCATCGCCGAGGAGGAGCTCAAGAAGAAGAGCTTCGGTGCCGACATCTCCACCACGGTGCCCAATCAGCTCGACTGTCTGGTCCGGCTCCAACTGGGCGAGGTGGACGCGGTGGTGACCGACAGCGCGCTCGCCGCGGGCCAGGCCGCGCAGGACCCGACGGTCGAGCTGAAGGGCAAGGAGCCGTTCACCACCGAGCACTACGGCGTCGCGATGAAGAAGGGCGCCGACGACCTGGTCCGCCGGGTCAACAAGGTCCTCGCCGACTACCGCGAGGACGGCTGGAAGAAGTCCTACGACGAGTGGCTCAGGGGCCCGATCGGCGAGGAGGCGACCCCGCCGAAGGCGGAGTACGGCGACTGACAGACACGGACGTTATGTGCCGAGGCGTACAACTGGCTCAGGACAGCTGAAGAAGCAAGGCAGCGCAGAGCGGAGAGGTGATCGATGAGCGACACGGGACCCCCCGGTCCGTTGATGGACCGGGACGAGGTGGACCGTGCGCTGGCGCGGCTCGACGCCGAGCACGAGGCGATCGAGACCTCGCTCCTCGCCCTCCAGGACCACGCCGGGCGCCGCCTCCTGGAGGGCGCCCGGCTCACCGGCGTCACCCAGGAGCGCTGGGCGGACGCGGAGGGCCGCATCACCCTGCTCTGGGCCTACTTCGACGCCTACGCGGGCGCCCTGCGCACCGCGCGCGAGCTGCGCGCCCGCAGGCGCTGGCCCAGCCGTGACGACCTGGCGGAGCTGACCGAGCTGCTGCGCGGGGAGTCGGTGACCGTGGCGGGCGGCTCCACGTCCGGCACCGCCGCCTCGCTCACGGGCCCCGCCAGGCTCACCGAGCGCTTCACGCTCGAAGCCCTGGTCACCCGGATGAACGACCTGTACGCGCACTCGCTGGACATGGTGGTCGCCGCCGACGCCGTCTGGTCGGCGCTGCCCGCCCGCATCGACCTGCTCGCCGCCGAGCTGGCCCGCACCCGCCAGCTCGCGCACTCCGTGGGCGTGCGCCCCGGCGAGCACCCCTCGGGCGACGACCTGGAGCGCATCACGCGCACCCTGACCGCCCTGCGGGAGCAGGTGATCAGCGACCCGCTCGCCTTCTGGCAGCGTGCCGAGGGCAGTTCGGCGCCCGGCGGCGGCCGGCCGCACACCGACCGGTACGACCGCGAGGCGCGCGCCCTGGAGGAGGTGCGCCGCGAGATCGAGGCCGTGCTGACCGTCCGGCAGGACGCGGAGGTCCGCCTCGGCAGGCTGCGCGACGTGCTCTCGCGCGCGGACCGCACCCTGGCGGAGGCCCGAAGCGCCCGCGGCGAGGTCCTCGCGAAGATCGCCGCCTCCGAGGTGCCCGCCGTCAGCGGCCCGCCGACCGTGCTCCAGGAGCAGCTCGCGATGGCGTCGGACTACCGCAGGAACGCCCAGTGGCACCGCCTCTCACCGCTCCTCGAATCCCTGGAGGAGAAGGCCGAGGAGGAGCTCCTGCGGGCCCGCGAGTCGCTGACCGCCGTCACGGCGCCGCTCGCGGTCCGCGCGGAGCTGCGCGGACGCCTGGACGCGTACAAGGCGAAGGTGGCGCGGCACGGCCACGCCGAGGACCCGCTCCTGATCGAGCGGTACGACGCGGCGCGCCGCATGCTCTGGAGCGCGCCCTGCGACCTGCGCGTGGCCGAGGAGGCGGTGCTGCGCTATCAGCGGGCCGCCGCCGAGGCGCTCGTGCCCAGGGTCCCGCAGCAGGGCGGGATCACCGACCGGAGGGGGGAAGCGTGAGCCAGCGGCAGTGTCAGCGGCCCGGATGTACGGGGTCGTACGAGGACATGGGCGGCGGCGAGCTGTACTGCGACACGTGCGGTCTCGCCCCGGTGGTCTCCCCGACCGGCATGGTGGGCTCCTCGCCCACCGGCATCACGGGCGGCGGCAAGGGCTCGCGGGGCTCCAGCAGCTCCGGCTCCCGCTCGTCGGCGCGCTCGTCGCGCTCGGCCCGTTCGCAGTCCTCGCGCAGGTCGGTGTCGGGGCGGCTGTCCCGCTCGCTGTCCGGCGCCTCGACGTCCCGTTCGGTGTCGGTGCGCAGCTCGGGCTCGGCGGCCTCGTCCTCCGCGCGCGGGCGGCTCGGCGTCGGCCTGGTCACCGTGCCGGACGTGCCGCGCCCCGACCCGCGCGGCGCGGTCCAGAAGAATCCCGAGGTGCCCGAGCGGAAGCGGTTCTGCTCGCGCTCGGACTGCGGGGCGCCGGTGGGCCGCGCGCGGGGCGACAGGCCAGGCCGTACGGAAGGGTTCTGCACCAAGTGCGGGCATCCGTACTCCTTCATGCCGAAGCTGAACCCGGGCGACATCGTGCACGGTCAGTACGAGGTGGTGGGCTGCCTGGCGCACGGCGGACTCGGCTGGGTGTATCTCGCGATAGACCGCGCGGTGTCCGACCGCTGGGTGGTCCTCAAGGGCCTGCTGGACACGGGCGACCAGGACGCGATGGCCGCCGCGATCTCCGAGCGCCGCTTCCTCGCCGAGATCGAGCACTCCAACATCGTCCGCATCTACAACTTCGTGGAGCACCTCGACCAGCGCACCGGCTCCATGGACGGCTACATCGTCATGGAGTACGTGGGCGGCAAGTCCCTGAAGGAGATCGCCAACAGCCGCCGCTCGGCCGACGGCAGGCGCGACCCGCTCCCCGTCGAGCAGGCCTGCGCGTACGGCATCGAGGCGCTCGAAGCCCTCGGTCACCTGCACAGCCGCAACCTCCTGTACTGCGACTTCAAGGTGGACAACGCCATCCAGACCGAGGGCCAGCTCAAGGTCATCGACATGGGCGCGGTCCGCAGGATGGACGACGACGAGTCCGCGATCTACGGCACGGTCGGGTACCAGGCCCCCGAGGTCGCCGAGGTCGGCCCCTCGGTCGCCTCCGACCTGTACACGGTCGCGCGCACGCTCGCCGTCCTGACCTTCGACTTCCAGGGGTACACGAACGTCTTCGTGGACTCCCTGCCCGACCCGGACAACATCGAGGTCTTCCGCACCTACGAGTCCTTCTACCGGCTCCTGGTGCGCGCCACCGACCCCGACCCGGCCCGTCGCTTCGCCTCGGCGCAGGAGATGGCCGAGCAGCTCACGGGCGTCCTGCGGGAGGTCGTCGCGCTCCAGACCGGCAAGCCGCGCCCGTCCCTCTCGACCCTGTTCGGGCCCGAGGTGAAGGTCACGGACACCGAGCTGTTCGCCGAGCTCTCGGGCGATGTGTCGCGGCTCGGGGTGCGCCCGGTCGCCCCGGAGAACGGCGACGGCCACCGCGCGCTGCCGCCCGCGCCCCCGGCCTCGACGATCGTGCGGCCCCTGGAATCGGCGGCGACCGCGCTCGCCCTGCCCGTCCCGCGCGTCGACCCGAACGACCCGAACGCGGGCTTCCTCGCCGGGCTCATGGCCTCCGCGCCCGCCGAGCTGATCACCGCGCTGGGAGCGGCGCCCGCCGACTCCGTGGAGCTCCGGCTGCGCGGTCTGCGCGCCCGGCTCGCCATGGGGGAACTGGCGTCCGCCTCGCAGGCCCTCGTCGACCTGGAGCGGCAGCACCCGGACGACTGGCGGGTGGTCTGGTACCGGGGCGTGGCGGCCCTCGCCGTCGGCGACTTCGAGAACGCGGCACTCTCCTTCGACGCGGTCTACGACGCGTTCCCCGGCGAGCCCGCGCCGAAGCTGGCGCTCGGCGTCTGCGCGGAGGTCCTCGGCCAGCTCGACAACGCCGCCGAGTACTACCGCCTGGTGTGGACCACCGACCCGAGCTATGTGAGCGCCGCGTTCGGCCTGGCCCGGGTGCGGCTCGCCGCCGACGACAGGACCGGCGCCGTGCAGACCCTGGAGTCGGTGCCGGAGTCCTCGATCCACTACACCGCCGCCCGCGTCGCCGCGGTGCGGGCGCGGCTCAGGCAGCGCCTCGAAGGACCGGCGCTCTCCCCGGGCGCCGCCTTCCTCGACGACCTGACGGCCGCCGCCGGACAGATCGAGGCCCTCTCCGGCTTCGGTCTCGACGCGGTGCGCAGGGAGCGCCTGTCGACCGAGGTTCTGGGGACGGCGCTCGACTGGGTACTCTCCGGTAGGCACTCTGGTCACGTTTCCGCGCCACCGGCCACCACCGGCTCGCGGACCGTACTGCTCGGCAGTGAACTGGACGAGCGCGGTCTCCGGTTCGGACTGGAGCGTTCGTACCGGACACTGGCCCGGCTCGCACAGGGTGGCGAGGAGAGGATCGAACTGGTGGAGCGGGCAAACCGTTTCCGCCCCCGGACGTGGGTGTGAGTGATGTCGCAGATGCCGCAACTGTCTGCCTGCCCGAGCTGCGAGGAGCCGCTGGAATCGGGTGACCTGTTCTGTGGTGCGTGCGGGTACGACCTGTCGGCGGTGCCGGCCCGTCCCGACGCCTCGCCCAACGGGTCCGCGACGTCCCAGGGAGCGGGCGCCGGACACGCCGCCCCCGAGGGCCCCTGGCCCGTCGCCCCCGAGGTGGACAGTTCCGACCGTCCGGCGC
>NZ_JASKYR010000478.1:0-5804 GCF_041028215.1 Streptomyces flavofungini | reverse complement strand
GTGCAGGACCGTGCCAGGGGACGGTGCGCCCCGTAACGCACGCAGGGCGCCGCCGACCTGCCTCTCCGGCCGGTCGGCGCCGCCCTTGCGGGCCCTGCCCGGGCTCACCACCGGCAGACCGCGGTACGGATGGCGGGTCCGGGCAGGCTTGAGGATTCAGGAGGCTTTGAGCCACCAGGATTCAATGTTGTTGTCCCTGTTGGCGAGCGCAGGGATGCCACCGATCGGCTTGGGAGTGGCCCTGTTGTCCCAGGTGGTGCTTTCACCCCCGTACCTTGCGCCCTCGTATCCTGTTACCGAGGTGCATGTTCCGTAGCTCCTGAACGATGACGCCTTGTAGGCGAAATCTCCCAGGTCCGGGATTCCGTAGCCGGAGGCGTCGCACCCGCCGTCACGTCCGTAGAACTCATCGTGGTCGCCCCCGTAGTGTTCAAGGTCCCAGTGCTTGAGGAGGAGCGCGCGCGCCCGGGGCATCTTCGCGCGAAGGCCGGTTGCGCTCTCCCCCGCCTTGGTGCAGCGATGCTCCACCACTCGTGATGCACGCTCTTTGGACTTGAGCTTGTCGAGCACGGTGATGCAGTGCCGGGGGGCGACCGGTGCCGCCCCCACTGCATCTACCTGCGTTGCTGGTACGAGTACGGCACACAGAGCCGCAGCCACCGTGTAAGCAGCACGCACAGTGATCTCCCTTTCGTTCTTCCCGCGAGGCAGCACCGCCGAAGACGACAGCCAGGCTGCCGTTCCGCGCGATGGGCAACTGCTTGCAGCTTCGGCGACACGGTGTCCCCTTCGCACGGGGCGCCGGTCCTCTGGCTGTCCCGTCGTCCGAGGGGGACCGTGAGGGACACGGGGACACGCGCTTGCCGGGCGCGCTGGACGGCATCCTGCCCTGCACGTGCGACGGGTGATTCGTGGCGTGGTGCAGAACCGCCAGACCTAGCTGCCGCGGTGGTCGGGGGTGCGCATGGCGGGCATGTCGGTGAGCGGGGCGATGTAGAAGCCTCCGGATGCTTGCCCTGGGCGAGGACGACATGAGAGGCGGTCCGATCGCGGCGGTGACGTCCGCGGTACGCGGCCATCGCCATCAGCGGCGGAAACACCGCGTTGGCCCGTACCCCGCAGCAGGGGCCCGGCGGCGGGCGGGCGGCGGTGTCTCAGCGGTGGGCCCGGTGATCGGCGGCATCGGTCAGGGTGCACTTGGGCAGGGTGAGGTCCAGCTTCGTTCCTCGGGCCAGGCAGTCTGTGATGGCGTGCGTCTGCTGGCCGTAGCCACGGCCGTCCTTCGAGCTCACGGCTCCGTCACGGCGCACCTCGCACGGCTTGTTGTCGGCGCACGGCTCGGCGTCGGCGTTGGGGTCGTTGTGGGTGTTGTGGATTCCCACCACGGTACGGCCGTCGGGGGCCAGGAGTGCCGAACCGGACATGCCGTGCCCGGGGTCGCAGTCCTTTGCCGTGCGGTAGCGGATCGCGTTGTCCTGCTGGTAACCGCCTTCCCGCAGGTGCGGGACCACGGCCTCGGCGGTGCATTTCCGGCGTCCTGCGGCATCGGCCAGGGCCAGCGGGTCGCCGGTGCGTACGGCGGTGGAGGCGAGCCGGAAGACCTTCGCGCCCTTCGCTTCCAGCTGCCCGTAACTGGTGTTGAGGCGGTAGAGCGCGATGTCGGTGCCGGACATCGTCGCGTACAGCAGACGGTTCGCCCGTGCGGTGGCTTTGGGGTATCCCTGGTGGTCGGCGATGGGCGCCTCCCGGTCGGCGGGCTTGTCCACCAGTGCGGTACCGGGCTTGGGCCGCTCTCCCTCCACGCAGTGACCGTTGGTCAGCAGCAGCGCCGGGTCCTGCGGCCGGGAGGTGGGTGTGCGGATCACCGAGCCCACACAGCCATGCAGGTCCACGGCACCCTCGACGTCCGGTATCGCGCTGTCGGGGGGTACGTGGGCGCCGGAGATGACACTGTTGATCCAGTCGGCGTGCTGGGTGACATCGGTGTATGACGTCGGCGCGTCGATGTCACCTCTGCTGACCACACCCGCCAACGCCCACTGCCCGTTCTCGCGGGTCAGTGCGGGCCCTCCGGAGTCCATGTTGGCCGCGGTGGGACGGCCGTTGCGGCCGCCGACGCACAGTTCCTTGCCACCGGTCGTGGTGGCCGAACACGTCGAGGGCGGCTGCACCTTGGTGTCGGCCTCCCGCAGTCGCTCCGGGTAGCACTTGGCATCGGTGTCGTCGTAACAGGTCATGCCCCAGCCCATGATGCGGACGGGAGCACCGACGCGCGGGCTCTTGGAGGCGATGCGTACCGGCTTCGCCCGTACCGGGGTGCGCAGATGCATCAGCGCGATGTCCTTGCCCCAGAGCTTCTCCTTCCAGGTCGAGAGCCGGTAGTAGTGGTCGACCTCGGCGACCTCGCCTCCGGAGGTGGTCTTCAGCGACCCGATCCGGACCTTCCAGTTCTTGGGAACGCCTGTCTTGGCTTCGGTGGGGTTCTTGGCCGCGCAGTGGCTGGCGGTCAGAACCCACTGCGGGGCGAGCACCTCCACGCCGCAACCGTGCCCGTCCGGGCGTGGTGCCTTGGGAAAGGCCGGCTGGAACGATCCCAAGAACGCATACGCCCGGTGTGACTGCGTGCCGCCGACGATGGCCTGGGCCGGTGAGGCGGCCATCAGCGTCGCGGTCATCGCAGTCGATGTCGCCAGGGCAGCGGCTACGGCCGGGCCGGTCGGTTTGCGCATGAGGACTTCCTCTCATCCGTCGCCGGACAGCGCTCCGGCGCACTCACGCGGAGGGCGGCACAGGGCCGCCCTTCTGTGTCTGTGATGCTCGGTCCCGCGCGCATCGGGCCGGCCGCGTGCAGGTAGCACTTGGGTCGCCGCAGCCGCTCAGGTGTGTATCAGCACCTGGTGGTGACGAAGGTCCTCGATTTCTGATCTGCCCGGAGTTTCGTCATTCTCGTGGCCGGGTGCCGAACCGATCTGGAACGCTCTCACACACGCGTGCACAAGGGATTGGGGATTATGGTTGTGGGACCTGGACGAGACCGTCCATCCGGCATCGACTTCGCATTGCATGTCGCAGCAAGAATGATGGAGGCGCTCGACCAGTACGGACTGCTTGCGCCGAGCAGCTCTGTTCACCGTGACATTTGGAGCCGGTTCGACTTCTCCGGCCGTCCACATCCGGAGGTGCAGAGCAGGAGTGCCTCTCGGCTTGCCGACGGTCTTCGGACACGCCGTCGGCTTCGTTATCAGCACGCCGGACGCTGATGCCCCATGCGCTTGGACGCTTGCTCAGTGTCTTTGGTGTGCCACCACTCAAACAGATGAGTACGGGCGAGCATGGCGAGATACTCGACCGTGCGGTGGCCACCGGGTCCCCCTTCTCCACAAGCAACCGGTGCGCTGCGGGCAGCCTACGTCCGCCACCCGCGAACCGGCGTCACACGATGGATCGGTAGAGCAGGTGCAGGCTGTTGCTGTCGGCGCTGAGGGCAGGTCCGGAGAGGGTGGTCGTGCCGGGGTTGGTGACCGCGGTGAAGGCGCTCCAGTCGGTGTCGTTGGTGCTGCTGCTGACGTAGATCCGGTCGTCGGTGCCACGGACGGCGCAGTACAGGGTGCTTCCACGGGCGGTCAGGGTGGGCGAGCCCTGGGCGGTCCCCGGCAGGGGGCCATACCTCGAAGGGCGTGCGCCAGGTGACGTACACCCTCCCGTCGAGGCCGGTGTAGGCCACGTACAGCTTGTTGCGGACGGCGGCCATGGAGGGCGAGTAGAGCGAGCCGGGCAGTCGATCGACGGAGGCTGAGCAGCTGTGTCCGCCGAGACCCCGGGCGAGAACGACAGCTCGCCCTGTCGTGCTTCGACTCTCCGCTGGACGGTCTCCAACGGCTCAGGCGTCTCGCGCGGCAGCGCCCCGTCGGCGACCCCACCGCGGTACCACTATCTGTGCGACAGGTGCCCGCACGGTGCTCGCGCCCGGCCGGTGGTCCGCCAGCCCCGTGTCACCACTGTTCGAGTTCGATTACCTCATCTTCGAACACGCGAAAATCTATGGTGGCTGGAGTAGACATTGGGTGGTGATCCGGTTATGGTTTCTCTCGTACCCAGGAAGTCAGCGGAGCCTGGCAGAGACGAACTGCCGGGCAGCAGTACCCGAAGTTGCAGTTGGCAGGACGGTGCGGTGGCGGAGTTTCGAAGCCAGGGTTGTTGCAGGGCGGCGACGGGACTGGCGACCGGACCGGGTGGCCCGCGGTGATCAGGGGCCGCCGTGCGTAGTACCGCAGTTAGCGCAGTACCCGGCAGTGAAGTCAGTACGCAGTACCAGCAGTACGCAGCACCAGCAGTACGCAGTTGCTCATCGAGGAGAGAACGGAGGAGCCAGGCGCCATCAGGATCGCCCGGGCGGACGTCTTGAGCCCGGGTACCGCAGGACATCGATAGTGAGGTGGTCTCCGGTCAAGCAACCGCGATCCCCGCAAACCCGGCAGCATTCCCGTCGGGGCAGCGGAAACAGAACGCCGGCGCAGTGTCACGGTCGGCAGATGGTGTAGCAGTTCCTTCGGGGCCTTGGTGTCATGCGACACCAAGGCCCCTCAACCGTGTTCCACAGAGAACAGAGAGGTGCAATGACAGCAGACGACACCATCGGCCGTCTCAATGACGACGACTACCCCGCATACACCATGGGCCGCGCAGCCGAGATGCTCGGCACCACGCAGGGCTTCCTCCGCGCCATCGGCGAGGCCCGCCTGATCACCCCGCTGCGCTCCGCGGGCGGACACCGCCGCTACTCCCGCTACCAACTGCGCATCGCCGCCCGGGCCCGGGAGCTCGTCGACCACGGGACTCCGATCGAGGCCGCCTGCCGCATAGTCATCCTCGAGGACCAGCTCGAAGAAGCCCGGCGCATCAACGCCGAATACCGCCGCGCCGCCGAGTCGTCCACTCCCCCAGCCTCGGCCTGAGACCGCGAAGACCTCCACCCACCCAAACGGCTGGACTGCGCGGCACCTGCCCGCGCCTGCCGCCCGGGACCCCTTGGCGTCCCGGGCGACGTCATCTCCACCATGACTCAGGCCCACCTCCCGCTGAGCCCGACTGTTACGCCGGAGCGGGGACGGCCTGTGGCTGCCGGGAGCGCGGGCGGTGGTGAAGCCGGACCTGTGATGGGTTGTGCCTGTGGGCGGCGGGCGAAGCACTGCCGAGGATGGGTGTAGCGCACCCACCCTCCAGACGTGTCAAAGCCGTTGCGGATGCCTAGGGTTGAGGCATGGACAGACAGCGTCAGAGCGGCGGCCGTCTTGGAGAGTTCCTGCGCGCCCGGCGGAGCGTGATCACACCCGAGCAGGTGGGACTGCGTTGTGAGGGCATCCGCCGCACGCCCGGATTGCGCCGCGGAGAGGTTGCGATGCTGGCCGGGGTGAGCACTGACTACTACGTTCGGCTGGAGCAGGGGCGCGAGCGCAATCCCTCGGAACAGGTACTCGACGCACTGGGCCGCGTCCTGCAATTGGACGCCGACGCTCTGAGGCACCTGCACGGGCTGGTGCGTCGGCCCTCTCGCGCACCGCGTCCGGGGCCCGCCCGCGCCGAGCGGGTCGAAAGCGGCGTGCTTCGCATGCTGAACGCCTGGCCGCACACCCCGGCACTCGTACTGAGCCGCCGGTTGGACGTCTTGGCCGGCAATGACTTGGGAGTCGCGCTCTTCTCGGTGATGAAGCCGGAGACCAATCTCCTTCGCTTCACGTTCTTCGATCCCGCTGCCCGTGACTTCTACCGTGCATGGGATGAGGTGGCCAGGAATGGGGTGGCGG
>NZ_JASKYR010000477.1:0-5782 GCF_041028215.1 Streptomyces flavofungini | reverse complement strand
CCGAGGACCCGCCCGCCCAGAAGACCCGCAGGCGCGGGCGGCTCGTCCCCTACTGGCTGCTGCTGCCCGGCATCCTCTGGCTGGTCGTCTTCTTCGCGCTGCCGCTGGTCTACCAGGCGTCGACCTCCGTACAGACCGGGTCGCTCGAAGAGGGCTTCAAGGTCACCTGGCACTTCGCGACCTACTGGGACGCGCTCACCGACTACTGGCCGCAGTTCCTGCGCTCGGTGCTCTACGCGGGCGCCGCCACCGTCCTGTGCCTGCTGCTCGGCTACCCGCTCGCCTACCTCATCGCGTTCCGCGCGGGCCGCTGGCGCAACGTCATCCTCGTCCTGGTCATCGCGCCGTTCTTCACCAGCTTCCTCATCCGTACGCTGGCCTGGAAGACGATCCTCGCGGACGGCGGGCCCGTCGTGGGCGCCCTGAACTCCCTGCACGTCCTGGACGTCACGAGCTGGCTCGGCGTCACCGCAGGCGACCGGGTCCTCGCCACCCCGCTCGCGGTGATCTGCGGCCTCACCTACAACTTCCTGCCGTTCATGATCCTGCCGCTCTACACCTCCCTGGAGCGCATCGACGGGCGGCTGCACGAGGCCGCGGGCGACCTCTACGCCAAGTCGTCCACGACGTTCCGCAAGGTGACGTTCCCGCTCTCCATGCCGGGGGTCGTCTCCGGCACGCTGCTCACCTTCATCCCGGCGGCGGGCGACTATGTGAACGCCGACCTGCTCGGCTCCACCGACACGCGCATGGTCGGCAATGTCATCCAGACGCAGTTCCTGCGCATTCTCGACTACCCCACGGCCGCCGCCCTCTCCTTCATCCTCATGGCCGCCATCCTCTTCATGGTGACCTTCTACATCCGCAAGTCGGGGACGGAGGATCTTCTCTGATGGCCGCTCTCCTGCGCTGGCTGCGCCGCAACCTCGTCGTCATCGCCGGGCTTTTCACGCTCGGCTATCTGCTGCTGCCGAACGTCGTCGTCACCGTCTTCTCCTTCAACCGGCCGAAGGGGCGCTTCAACTACTCCTGGCAGGAGTTCTCGCTCGACGCCTGGAAGGACCCGTGCGGCGTCGCCGACATGTGCGGCTCGCTCTCGCTGAGCCTCCAGATCGCCACCTGGGCGACGATCGGGGCGACCGTGCTCGGCACGATGATCGCCTTCGCCCTGGTCCGCTACCGCTTCCGGGCCCGCGGCGCCATCAACTCGCTGATCTTCCTGCCGATGGCGATGCCCGAGGTCGTCATGGCCGCCTCGCTGCTCACGCTCTTCCTCAACATGGGCGCTCAGCTGGGCTTCTGGACCGTCCTCATCGCCCACATCATGTTCTGCCTCAGCTTCGTGGTGACCGCCGTCAAGGCGCGCGTCATGTCGATGGACCCCCGCCTGGAACAGGCCGCGCAGGACCTCTACGCGGGTCCCGTGCAGACCTTCCTGCGGGTGACGCTGCCGATCGCCGCACCCGGCATCGCGGCGGGCGCGCTGCTGGCCTTCGCGCTCTCCTTCGACGACTTCATCATCACGAATTTCAACGCGGGCTCGACCGTGACGTTCCCCATGTTCGTCTGGGGATCGGCACAGCGGGGCACGCCCGTTCAGATCAATGTGATCGGTACGGCGATGTTCCTCGTCGCCGTGCTCCTGGTGCTCGCCGGAATGCTCATCGGCAGGCGCCGCACCAAGCAGGCCCGGTAATCCCGCATTTTCTCCAGGCCAGAACTCAGCAGACCAGAACTCAGCAGTCCCCAAAGGAGTGGAAATCATGGCCCCAAGCGCCATGACCCGTTGGACCACGTCTCTCTCCGACGCCAAGCCGGTCTCGTACTGGCTCGACGATCCCGGCAGGCCGGACCCCGAGCCCGCCCTGACCGGTGACGACCGCTGCGACCTCCTCGTCGTCGGCGGCGGCTACAGCGGCCTGTGGACCGCCCTCATCGCCAAGGAGCGCGATCCGCGCCGCGAGGTGGTCCTCGTCGAGGGCCGCGAGGCGGGCTGGGCCGCCTCCGGCCGCAACGGCGGCTTCTGCGCCGCCTCCCTGACACACGGCATCGCCAACGGGCTCTCCCGCTGGCCCGGCGAGATCGCCAGGCTGGAGGAGCTCGGGGCGCGCAACCTCGACGAGATCGAGGCGGCCGTCAAGCGCTACTCCATCGACTGCGACTTCGAGCGCACCGGCGAGATCGACGTCGCCACCGAGCCGCACCAGATGGCCGAACTGCGCGAGATGTACGAGGAGATGGCGGCCCACGGCCTGGCGGGCGGCACCGAGCTGCTCGACGCCGACGCCCTGCGCGCGCACGTCGACTCGCCGACCTTCCTCGGCGGCCTCTGGGACCGCGAGGGCGTCGCCATGCTGAACCCGGCGAAGCTGGCGTGGGGTCTGAAGCGGGCCTGCCTGGAGAAGGGCGTACGCCTCTACGAGCACACGCCCGCACTCGAACTGGCCCGGTCCGGCGCCGGAATGGCGGTCCGCACCCCGTACGGCAGGGTCTTCGCCCGCCAGGTCGCGCTCGCCACGAACGTCTTCCCCTCGCTGGTCAGGCGCCTGCGCTCGTACACCGTGCCGGTCTACGACTACGCCCTGATGACCGAGCCCCTGACCGACGAGCAGCTCGCCTCGATCGGCTGGCGGAACCGGCAGGGCCTCGGCGACAGCGCCAACCAGTTCCACTACTTCCGGCTCTCCGCCGACAACCGTGTGCTGTGGGGCGGCTACGACGCGATCTACCCGTTCGGCGGCAGGGTGCGCGCCGAGTACGACGACCGGCCCGAGACGTACGCCAAGCTCGCGGGGCACTTCTTCACCTGCTTCCCGCAGCTCGAAGGGGTCCGCTTCACGCACGCGTGGGGCGGCGCGATCGACACGTGCTCGCGCTTCTCGGCCTTCTTCGGCACGGCGCACAAGGGGCGCGTCGCGTACGCGGCCGGGTACACGGGCCTCGGCGTCGGGGCGACCCGGTTCGGCGCCGATGTGATGCTTGACCTGCTCGCCGGTGAGCGCACGGAGCGCACCGAACTGGAGATGGTGCGCACCAAGCCGCTGCCGTTCCCGCCCGAGCCGTTCGCCTGGACGGGCGTCGCGCTGACGAAGTGGTCGCTGGCCCGCTCCGACGCCAACGGCGGCAGGCGGAACCTCTGGCTGCGGACGATGGACCGGCTGGGCCTCGGCTTCGACAGCTGAGCTCTTCGCCGATGGCCGGTTTTCATCGGCGGAACCCGCGTAACGCACCGCTCCTGACCCCCTCTCACCTGTGACAGGCACAGCAGCCGCACAGAGAGGGAGGCCCCGCCATGACCGGCACGGGCGGCACCGGAGGAACCTCGGGCACGGGAGGCACGGGAGGCACGCGTGGCTCCGGCACGAGGACGGCGGTCGAATGGCTCGTGTCGGTGGCGCCCGAACCGGACGCCTGCCGCTGGGAGTGGGAGCGCAACCCCCTCGGGGTCGCGCTCCTGCCCGCGGGCCGGGCCTGGGACGTGCTGATCGTCCCCGGTGACCTGGGGCTCGCCACGCTCGATGTGCTGGCCCGCTGCCTCGACCGCCCCGGCCCGGTGCTCGCGGGCCACGGGGACGCCCGCGTCGGCTTCTTCGTGCCGCCGGGCACGGCCGCCCACTGGGTGGGCACGGGCGTACGGGGTGTCGGCACCGGCACCTGGATCGTCGTGCCCTATCCGGGCCGGATCACGGGCGGTGTGCGCTGGCTGGTGTTACCCGACGGCTCGGGCACGCTGACGGACCCCGCCCGGCTCGAAATGGCGATGCACGAGGCGGCGGCGCGGGGAGCCACGTAAGGCACCGCCACCGGGAGAGGTCACGGATACCGCCGCTGTCAGAAGTATTGACAGCGGCATTGGTCTGGACCAAGTTGAGCGGGCGCGCGCATCCACCCCAGAGCACCTCCCGTCCCCCCATCCCGGAGGCAGAAGTGGACCGTTCCCTGTTGCGTTCTCCCCTGCGTGGCCTCAGACGCGCCACCGTGGCCTCGGCCCTGGCCTGTGCGCTCACCGCGTCCGGCCTGCTCACCGCCGGAGCCGCGGCGGCTCCCGGGGCCGAGGCCCCGGTGCGGGCGAAGGCCGCGGCCGACCACGCCCTCGTCGGCTATCTGCACACCAGCTTCGCCAACGGCTCCGGGTACACCCGCCTCGCGGACACCCCGGACAGCTGGGACATCATCGACCTCGCCTTCGGCGAGCCCACCACCGCGACCTCGGGCGACATCCGCTTCGACCTCTGTCCGAAGACGGAGTGCCCGAACGTCGAGACCAAGGCCGAGTTCAAGGCGGCCGTCAAGGCCAAGCAGGCGGCGGGCAAGAAGGTCCTGATCTCCATCGGCGGCCAGAACGGCCAGGTGCAGCTCACCACCGCCCAGGCCCGCGACAAGTTCGTCTCCTCGGTTTCGGCCATCATCGACGAGTACGGGCTCGACGGCCTGGACATCGACTTCGAGGGCCACTCGCTCTCGCTCAACGCCGACGACACCGACTTCAAGAAGCCGAAGACCCCGGTCATCGTGAACCTGATATCGGCGGTGAAGACGCTCAAGGCCAAGTACGGCTCGCGCTTCACGCTGACGATGGCCCCGGAGACGTTCTTCGTGCAGCTCGGCCACCAGTTCTACGGAACCGGGAAGTGGGGCGGGCAGGACCCGCGCGCCGGTGCGTATCTGCCGGTGATCCACGCCCTGCGCGACGACCTCACGCTGCTGCACGTGCAGGACTACAACTCGGGTCCGATCATGGGCCTGGACAACCAGTACCACTTCATGGGCGGCGCGGACTTCCACATCGCGATGACGGACATGCTGCTCACCGGCTTCCCGGTGGCGGGCGACAAGAACAACGTCTTCCCCGCGCTGCCCCCGCAGAAGGTGGCGATCGGCATGCCCGCCTCGGTCAACGCGGGCAACGGCCACGTCTCGACCGCGGAGGTCAACAAGGCCCTCGACTGCCTGACCAAGGGCACGAACTGCGGCGCGTACAAGACCCATGGCACCTGGCCCGACCTGCGGGGCCTGATGACCTGGTCGATCAACTGGGACCGCTTCAACGGCCGGGAGTTCTCGAAGAACTTCGACGCCTACTTCGGCTGAGCCGAGTCCCGCTGCGGGGGCGTCCCGTACCGCGCGGTCACCCACACCAGGCCCTGGAGCAGCATCGCGAAGAGCAGCCAGCTCGCCACGACATCCAGGGGCCAGTGGTAGCCGCGCCGTACGAGGCCGAAGCCGACCGCGAGATTCAGCAGTGCGCAGCCGATGACCAGCTCGCGGCGGGCGTAGGCGCCGCGCAGCAGGGGGAGCAGGAGGAGCGCCGCCGCTCCGTAGGCGACCGTGGCCGTCGCCGTGTGCCCCGAGGGGTAGTAGCCGTCGCCGTCCATGCCCGGCGGGCCCGTACGGGCGACGGCCAGCTTGAGGGGGACGACGAGCAGCGGCACCAGGGCCATCGCGACGGCGGCGGCCACCGGCGGGAGCCACCAGCGGTACGCCCCGGCCCGGTGGCCCCGCCAGGCCGTGTACGTGATCACGGCGGCGAGCACCGGCACGGCGACCGTGACATTGCCGAGGTCGGCGAGGAACTCCGCGGCGCGGTCCGGGAAGCGGCTGCCGCCCAGCGCCCGTCCGGCGCGCTCGTCGGCGCGGCGCAGTGGCCCGTCGGCGACGACCTGCCAGGTGAGGAGCGCGAACAGCAGCGCGCACAGGGAGAGGAGAAGGGGCGGCCGCCCCGGAACMRSSSSSSCGGTTCCGGAGCGGCCGAAAGGATCGGGTCGCCGCGCGCCCCGGGGGG
>NZ_JASKYR010000476.1:0-5944 GCF_041028215.1 Streptomyces flavofungini | reverse complement strand
TACCAGCTCGCCCTGGACATGGGGGCGCACGTCATCGAGCCCCCCCCCCCCCCCCCCCCCCCCCCCCCCCCCCCCCCCCCCCCCCCCCCCCCCCCCCCCCCCCCCCCCCCCCCCCCCCCCCCCCCCCACGTCGTGCCCACCAAGGACGGCCATCTCGTATGCCGGCACGAGAACGACATCACCGCGACGACCGATGTCGCGGCCCACCCGGAGTTCGCCTCCCGCAAGACGACGAAGTCCGTGGACGGCACCTCGCTCACCGGCTGGTTCACCGAGGACTTCACGCTCGCCGAGCTGAAGACCCTGCGCGCCAAGGAGCGCATCCCCGGCACCCGCCAGCGCAACACCCTCTACGACGGCCGCTGGGAGGTGCCCACCCTGGAGGAGGTCCTCCGGTGGGCCGAGAAGGAAGGCCGAAAGCGGGGCAGGGAAATCTGGCTGCACATCGAGACCAAGCACCCCACGTACTTCCGCAAGCTGGGTCTCGGCCTGGAGGAACCGCTCGCCGGGCTGCTCCGCCGCTACGGGCGGCACAGGAGGAACTCGCCGAACTTCCTCCAGTCCTTCGAGCCCAGCAGCATCCAGCGCCTGGCCAAGCTGGTCTCCGCGCCGCGCGTGGTGCTCCTCTCGAGCGCGAACTCCCGTCCCTGGGACTTCGTGGAGGCGGGCGACCCGCGCACCGTCGCCGACCTGATCACGCCCAAGGGCCTGCGCTGGATGGCGGGCTTCGCGCAGGGCATCGGCCCGACCCTGGACCTGGTCATCCCGCGCAAGGCCGACGGCAGCCTCGGCACGCCGACCACGCTGGTGAAGGACGCCCACGCGGCGGGCCTGATCCTGCACCCGTACACGATGCGCAACGAGAACACCTTCCTGCCCGCGAACTTCAGGAAGGGCACCGACCCGAACGCCTACGGCGACGCCTTCGGCGCCTTCAAGGCGTACTTCGGGACGGGCATCGACGGGATCTTCTCCGACAACTGCGACACCGCCCTCCTCGCCGCCGCGGACTTCGTCAACGGCTGAGCCCCGGAGCCCCGGTCGGGGTGGAAGCGCGCCGTCCCGGAAACCTCCTCGCGGGGCGGCGCGTCCCGCCGTACATGACGTACGAGGCGCTGCCCGCGCTCATCCACGTCCTGGGGCCGCTGCTCGCCGCCGAGGCGTCCGCCGAGACCCTCGGCCCCGGCACCGACCCGGGTGACCTGGAGCAGACGGTGTGGCTGCGGCTCCTGGAGCGCCTCGCCGCCGAGGGGCCGCCCGCCGACCCGGCGCGGTGGCTGCGCGGCGCCGTCCGCGCCGAGGCGCTCCGCACCCGGAGCGCCGCCCGGCACGAGAGCGCCCGGACGGCCGACGGCGGGTCCGAGCCCGCCGACGACCGGCGAAGCCCGGAGGAGGTCACTCTGACGGCCGACCGGCACGCCGCCCTGTACGCCGCCGTCCGCAGACTGCCCGGCCGGTGCCCCCGCCTCATGGCCGCGCTGCTGTCCCCCCAGGACCTCACCTACCGGGAAATCGCAGGAGCGTTGGGAATGTCACAGGGGAGTCTGGGGCCGGAACGTTCCCGATGCCTGGGATGCCTGCGCAGAATGCTCGCGGCGGAGGTTGCGTCTCCCGGCCCATGGGGAAGGGAGTGAGGGACAACCGGTGGAGCAGGTGAGCGGGAGGCATGCACACATGGGCATGAGCGTGACCATCTCGGCGGCGGCCGAAGCGGACGCCGAACAGATCCTCAAACTGCAGTACCTCTGTTACCAGGGCGAGGCCGAGCTCTACGGCGACTACTCGATCGAGCCGCTGACCCAGAGCCTGGACTCCATCAGGGCCGAGCTGACCTCGGGAACGGTGCTGGTGGCGCGGCTCGGCGACGAGGTGGTGGCCTCCGTGCGCGGCACGGTCGACGCCGAGGGCACCGCGCGGATCGGCAAGCTCATCGTCCATCCGCGGATGCAGCGGCACGGCCTGGGCGGACGGCTCCTCGACGCCGTCGAGCAGCGGCTCGGCGCGGGCGGCTCCGCCAAGTGCTTCCGCCTCGACAGCGGCCATCGGAGTGAACAGAACCTCCAGCTCTACCGCAAGCACGGATACGCGCCGGTGAGCACCCAGTACGTCAACGAACGGCTGACCCGCATCACGCTGGCCAAGGACGTCCAGGCGGACGCCTTCGTCACCAGCGCCTGACACGTCCGGTCCCGGTGTGGGCCCCCGGGGCGCCTACGCGGCCCTGCGGGCCTTCCGCAGCCAGAAGACCGCCGTCACCGGCAGGATCACCGGGATGAACAGATAGCCCATCCCGAAGTCCGACCAGACCGTGGCGTCGGGGAAGGCGGAGGGCTCCACGAGGGTCCAGGTGCCGACGGCGAGGACGCCGACCAGCTCGGCGGCGCAGCACACCAGCGCCGCCCTGCGGGCCGTGTCCCCGCCCCGGACCAGCGAGTACGTGATGAAGCCGTAGACGAGCCCGGCGAGCGCCGACAGCGAGTAGGCGAGCGGGGCCCGGCCGAAGTCCGTGGAGATCTGCACGGCCGAGCGCGACACCGCGCCGACGACCATCACGCCGTACAGCCAGACCAGCAGGATGCCGGGCCCGGTGATCAGCCGCTGCCTCTTCCGCTCGTCCCGCGCGCGGGACGCGGGAGCCCCGTTCTCGCCGGGCTCGGTCGCGGTCATCTCAGCCACCCCAGATGTCGTAGAGCCGCACTTCGAGCACGGCGAGGACCACGCCGCCCGCGGCGACCGTCAAGGAGCCCCAGCGCGTCCGCTCGGCCAGGGACATGAAGCCCGCGGCCGGGACGCAGGCGAAGGAGCCGAGCAGATAGGCCACGAAGATCGTCGTGCCCTGCTCCGGGTCCTCGCCGCGGGCCAGCTGCACGATGCCCACGACCAGCTGGACCAGGGCGAGGAAGGTCACCACGCCCATGCCGATGAAGTGCCAGTCCTTGGTCGGCTGGTCGCGGTAGGCGGCGAGACCGCACCAGGCGGCGAGGGCGAGCGCGGCCACGGCGGTCGCGATCGTCAGGGCATCAAGCATGCCCGTGACTTTATTACGGGTCCTTTGACCCGATGCGCCTGCCCCCGGGGTGCCCCGTAGGCTCGGTGACCATGAAGATCCAGGCTGAAGCGCTCCTCTTCGACAACGACGGCACGCTCATCTCCTCCATGGAGTCGGTGTACCGCTGCTGGACGCGCTGGGCCCAGGAGTACGGGATCACCCCGGAGGAGTTCGCCGCCGTCGAGCTGCACGGCCGCCCCGCCGCCGAGATAGCCGCCGACCTGCTGCCCCCGGAGGAGGTCCCCGGCGCCGTGACCCGCATCGAGGAGCTTGAGGTCTCCGACGTGGCGGGTGGCGTCAGGCTGCTGCCGGGCACCCGCGAGCTCCTGGAGTCGCTGCCCCGGGAGCGCTGGGCCGTGGTGACCTCCGCGACCCGCGTCCTCGCCGAGGCACGGCTCGCCGAGGTCGGCATCAGGCCCGGCCTGCTCATCGCCGCGGACGACGTCACCCGCGGCAAGCCCGACCCCGAGCCGTTCCTGCTCGCCGCCGGGAAGCTCGGCGCCGACCCGGCCCGCTGCGTCGTCTTCGAGGACGCCCCCGCCGGTCTCCGGGCGGGCCGCGCCGCGAGCATGCGGACCGTGGCGTTGACCACAACGCACAACGCCCCCGAACTCCTCGCCGACGTGGTCGTCAAGGACCTCTCCGCCGTGTCGGCGCAGGCCACGGGGGACGGCGTGGAGCTCACGCTCGCGGGCTGACCGGCCGCTTCCCGCCGTCCGCGCCCGTCCCACCACTGTCCGCATTCCGGACAGCAGTGGCGGCCCGGCGTCTCACGCGTGTTTTACTTGGGCCATGACCACGACGAGCAGCCGCACCCTTGCGACCGAGGCGATGATGACGCCCGGTGCTCGTTGTATGTGTCGAATGTGCGCCTTCTGAGGGCCCCCGCACCACCTCTGAGCCTCGCGCCCCGAAGCGAAGCCGCTGTGCCGCGCCCCTGCACGACGTACGCGAAGTGAATCCGTACCGACGCAGGAAGCGAGCCCGCCCCGCGCACACGTCCTCCGGTTCACATCGCCACCGCGAGAACCGTGCCGCGTTCCGAACGAATGCCCCGTGCCCGGCCACACCCGCGCCGCGCACTCGACAGTGACGGAATCCCCTGTGATCACCACTTCCGGCCTCACCAAGGTCTACCGCTCACGCGGTCGTGAAGTAACCGCCCTCGACGGAGTCGACCTGCACGTCCGCGAGGGTGAGGTGTACGGCGTCATCGGCCAGTCCGGCGCCGGCAAGTCCTCCCTGATCCGCTGCGTCAACCTGCTGGAGCGCCCCACCTCCGGCACGGTCACCGTCGCCGGACAGGACCTCACCGCCCTCGCCGGACGCGGCCCGCGCGCGGGCAAGGAGCTGCGCGAGGCCCGCAGCCGCATCGGCATGGTCTTCCAGCACTTCAACCTGCTGTCCTCGCGCACCGTGCAGGACAACATCGAGCTGCCCCTGGAGATCCTCGGCCTCTCCGGCAAGGAGCGCTCCCGCAAGGCGCTCGACCTGCTCGACCTGGTCGGCCTCGGCGACAAGGCGAAGTCCTACCCCGCGCAGCTCTCCGGCGGCCAGAAGCAGCGCGTCGGCATCGCCCGCGCCCTCGCCGGCGACCCGAAGGTGCTGCTCTCGGACGAGGCCACCAGCGCCCTCGACCCCGAGACCACCCGCTCCATCCTCCAGCTGCTGCGCGACCTCAACCAGCAGCTCGGCCTGACCGTCCTGCTCATCACGCACGAGATGGACGTCGTCAAGAGCGTCTGCGACTCCGCCGCCCTGATGGAGAGCGGGCAGATCGTCGAGTCCGGCACCGTCACCGAACTCCTCGCGACCCCCGGCTCCGAGCTCGCCACCGCGCTCTTCCCCGTCAGCGGCGACACCACGGGCGAGCACCGCACCGTCGTCGACGTGACGTTCCTGGGAGAGGCCGCCACCCGGCCCGTCATCTCCCAGCTCTCGCGCACCTACAACATCGACATCTCGATCCTGGGCGCCGCGATGGACACCGTCGCGGGCAAGCAGGTCGGCCGGATGCGCATCGAGCTGCCGGGCCGCTTCGAGGACAACGTCGTCCCGATCGGGTTCCTGCGCGAGCAGGGCCTTCAGGTCGAGATCGCGGGCGAGGCCCCCGTACCGGGCGCCACCACGCCGAAGGACGCCACGCCGCTGGTCAAGGAAGGTGCCAAGTGACCTGGTCGGAGATGCAGCCCCTGCTGGAGCAGGCCTGTTGGGACACCCTGTACATGGTGGGCTGGTCGACGCTGATAGCCGTCGTCGCGGGACTGCCGCTCGGCGTCCTGCTCGTCCTCACCGAGCGCGGCGGGCTCCTCCAGAACGCCGTGCTCAACAAGGTCATCGGGCAGATCGTGAACATCGCCCGCTCGATGCCCTTCATCATCCTCATGGTGGCCCTGATGGGCTTCACCCGCTGGGTCACCGGCACCACCATCGGCCGCGAGGCCGCCCTGGTGCCGCTGGCCGTCGGCGCCATCCCCTTCTTCGCGCGCCTGGTGGAGACCTCGATCCGCGAGGTCGACGGCGGTCTCGTCGAGGCCGTGCAGTCGATGGGCGGCTCCACCTGGACCGTCGTACGCAAGGTGCTCGTCCCCGAGTCGCTGCCCTCGCTGATCTCCGGCGCCACCACCACGGTCGTCGCCCTCATCGGCTACTCCGCGATGGCGGGCACGGTCGGCGGCGGCGGTCTCGGCGACCTCGCGCTGCGCTACGGCTACCAGCGCTTCGAGACCGAGCTGATGTGGATCACCGTGGCGATCCTCGCCGTGGTCATCTCGATCATCCAGTTCGTGGGCGACTACGCCGCCCGCAGGCTGCACAAGCGCGGCGGCGCCTCGGCCCCGCTGCTGCTGTTCCGGCCGCTGCGCGGGGTGCTTCCGAGCACCGCCGCCACCGGGA
>NZ_JASKYR010000475.1:0-6914 GCF_041028215.1 Streptomyces flavofungini | reverse complement strand
CGCCTCTCCCGCCGCCGCCTCCCCCGCCGCAGCGCAGGATCCGGTCCGGTCCGCCCTGCCGGTCCCGTCGGCGCCGTCGGTCGAGCCGCCCGTCATGGAGACCTCGCTCTACCCGGGCGTGTTCAACGGCGTCGCACAGCTGGGCCAGTTGGGCCGGGTCACCGAGGCGGCGGATCCGTTCATCGGCATGCTCGCCCCGGTGTCCGACCTCGTACCCGCGAAGCCGGTGTCCGGCCTCGCTCCTCGAAAGTAGCGGCGCCGACGGGCCGCGCCGGGCGTCAGTCGAGGTAGTGCGCCCGCCCCTCCTCGTCCATGTCGACGGAGCCTTCGGGGATGACGCAGAACTCATTGCCCTCGGGATCGGCCATCACGAGGAAGCCGCTGTCGGCGTACTCCGCCAGGCGGCGTCCGCCCAGCGCCTCGACCCGCCGCTGCTCGGCGGCCGGGTCGGGGGCGCTGACGTCGAAGTGCATGCGGTTCTTGCCCGGCGTGGGATCGCCGGTCCGCTGAAAGCCCAGACCGAGGCCGTTCTCGCGCCGCAGCCATACATAGGGTCCGGTGCGGCCCACGACCGGCCGGTCGAGGACCTCGGACCAGAACGCGGCGAGCCGCTCGGCGTCGACGGCGTCGACGATGAGGGCATCGATCCGCATCGGCGAGTTGCTCTGTATCGGCGAGTTGCTCTGTATCGGTGACTTGCTCCGCATCGGTGAGTGCGCCATGCCCCCGATCCTCGCAGGACCCGGACGCGGCGGCACTTTGCCTCCATTTTCCTTTTACCGGTACAACCATTCCCGGATGTGGCCGGAAGCATTCTCCGGGAGATTTCTTCGGGGAATTCGGGAACCGATTCCGCGGCCGAACTGTCTTAACCCGCGACCACGGACCGCACCGTTCGTGCGGAACCAGAAAAGACGGGGAAGGTTCCTTTCGCAATGCACACTCGCACCGCTTTCAAGCGCAGCACCCTGGTCGCCGCCACCGCTCTCGCCGCCGCCATGTCGGTCGCCGCCCTCACCTCCACGACGGCGGGCGCGTCGACCCCTGCCACCGGCACGTACAGTGTGGCCAAGGCGGTCGCCACCTCCTCGGGCGACCCGCGCAGCGCCGTCAACCGGGTCTCCGATTTCTACGGCGCCTACATCGACACCGTCTGGACGAACGAGGACCCGGCGGCGGACGACGCCGCCAAAGCACTGCGCTCCTTTTACCTGAGCAAGGCCGCCCAGAAGAAGGTCGCCGCATTCGAGGCGCGGGAGCACGCCGACGGAATTCTGTTCGCGCAGAACGTGCCGGTGAAGTGGAAGGTCACTTACACCGGTTCCGGCGCCGGGCACGCCACGTCGCTCGTCACCCTCACGTGGAGCGACGGCGCCGACGCCCAGGTCACCAAGATCAAGGTGCAGTCGAGCCTCCAGACACTGAAGATCACCGACATCGCGCCCGCCGACTAGCCGGGCGGCCACTGCCGCCACCCCCGCCACCGGGTGGAGACGGCCGCCGAACCCTCGTACCACGCGCCGCCGAGTGAGACCGCGTCCCCCCGCGGGTCCGCTCGGCGGCGCTTTCGTGTCCGCGGCCCCGACCCCACGGCCTCGCCCCCCCGCGTCCAGGGAGTTTTTCCTTTCTCTGGACAAAGTATGGACCTCCCCGGACAACCTCCCTACGCTGAGCGTCGCTTTGGCTACAGAAATCTGCGTAACCCCCCGCCGGAACCACCGGAACCACGCAGGAGGAAGAGTGAAGCCACGCCCCGAGCCGATACCCGGCCGGCACCGCCGCACCGCCCGAAGATCCACCGCCCTGCTGCTCACCGCCCTGCTGGGCGCCGGACTGCTCGCGCCCGCCGCGTCCGCCAAGGACGACAAGAAGCCCTTCGCGGACCTGCCGCCGCAGGAACCCGGCGTCACCCTGCGGGTGTTCGACGTGCAGACCCCGCTGAAGAAGCTGTGCGACCTCAAGCCCGCGCAGACACCCAACGTCGACAAGCTGATCCCGACGGCCGACTGGACGTCCACCGAGGGCTTCGGGTTCAACGACAACTTCGTCTCGCAGATCATCGGCAACCTGAACGTGCCCGAGGCGGGCACCTACGGCTTCCGCCTGATCAGCGACGACGGTTCGCGTCTCTTCGTCGGCGACCAGCAGGTCATCGACCACGACGGACTGCACGGCGCGGAGCCCAAGGACGGCGAGATCGCGCTCAACGCCGGGTACCAGTCGCTGCGCATCGAGCACTTCGACGCGGGCGGCGGCCAGCAGGTCACGCTCCAGTGGAAGCCGCCGGGGGCGAGCGAGTTCAAGACCGTGCCCAACTCCGTGCTCAGCACCGACGCCGGTGTCGTCCGGGTCACCGCGCCCGGCCGCAAGGAGTGCGAGGGCACCTACGACACCCCCGGCGACGGCCTTCCGCTCACCGAGGTCAACCCCGGCTACAAGCTCACCGACCTGCGCCCCAAGGGCTTCGAGCCGCAGGTCTCCGCGATGGACTGGCTGCCCGACGGCCGCCTCGCGATCTCCACCTGGGGCGGCAGCAACGAGACGAAGGGCGAGGTGTACCTCCTCGACCACGTCACCGGTGACACCAGCCCCGAGAAGGTCACGTACAAGAAGATCGCCGACGGGCTCCGGGAGCCGATGGGCATCAAGTACGTGGACGGCAAGCTCTATGTGTCGGAGAAGCACCAGCTCACCGAGTTGAACGACACCGACGGCGACGACGTCACCGACGACAAGCGGAAGATCGCCGAGTGGCCCTGGGGGAAGAACTTCCACGAGTTCGCCTTCGGACTGCTCTACGAGAAGGGCGACTTCTACCTCAACCTCTCCGTGGCCATCAACTACGGCGGCGCCACCACCGACCCGCAGCCCGCCAAGAACCGCGGCACGACCATCAAGGTCAACAAGGCGACCGGCAAGGTCAGTTACATTGCGGGCGGCCTGCGCACCCCCAACGGCATCGGCCGGGGGCCCGGCAACGACCTGTTCGTCGCGGACAACCAGGGCGGCTGGCTGCCCGCGTCCAAGCTGGTCCACATCAAGCAGGACCGCTTCTTCAACCACTACATGAACCCCGCCGGGCCCTACGACGACCAGCCCGTCACCAAGCCCGCGCTCTGGCTCCCGCAGAACGAGATCGCCAACTCCCCGAGCACCCCGATGCGGCTGAAGAGCGGACCCTTCGCCGGACAGATGGTCTTCGGTGATGTCACCTACGGCGGACTCCAGCGCGCCGACCTGGAGAAGGTCGACGGCGAGTACCAGGGCGCGGTGTTCCGGCACACCCAGGGCCTCGAAGCCGGGATCACCCGCATCAGCACCGGTCCCGACGGCGCGATCTACGCCGGTGGCCTCGGTGCGGACGGCAACTGGGGCCAGGCGGGCAAGCTGCGCTTCGGCCTCCAGAAGCTGACCCCCAACGGCAAGACCGCCTTCGACGTCAAGACGATGCGCGCCACCCGCGACGGCTTCGAACTGACCTACACCAAGCCCCTGTCCAAGGAGACCGCCGACAAGCTCACCAAGGGCGCCTACTCCGTGGAGCAGTGGCGCTACGCACCCACCCCGGCCTACGGCGGCCCCAAGGTCGACGAGGAGTCGCTGCCGGTCACCTCGGCGAAGCTCTCCGCCGACCGCCGCAAGGTGAGCCTGACCATCGCGGGCCTCAAGAGCGACCGCGTGGTGCACGTCCGCTCGCCGCGTCCGTTCTCCTCCGACACGGGTGAGCAGCTCTGGTCCACCGAGGCGTGGTACACCCTCAACGCCAAGCCCGGACCCGATGACCCGCAGACGACCTACGACGCCGAATCGGCCCGTCTCTCCGGCGGCGCGGCCACCGACACCGAGCACGCCGGGTACACCGGCGCGGGCTTCGTCGACGGGTTCGGCGACAAGGGCGCCAAGGCGTCCTTCGACGTCACGGTCGACAAGCAGGGCACCTATGACGTCGGTCTGCGCTACGCCAACGGCCCGCACCCCTCCCCCGGCACCAAGACCATCAGTGTCGGCGTCAACGGCGGCACCGCCAAGCAGACGAGTCTGCCGTCGACCGGTGAGTGGAACCGCTGGACCACCAAGGCCGAACGGCTCGTACTGCGCAAGGGCCGCAACACCATCACCTACTCGGTGGGGTCCGAGGACAGCGGACACGTCAACCTCGACGCGATCGACGTCCGCAGACCCGGCAGCCGCATCGACCTCTTCTCCGGCGGCAGCATCGCATCCGCCTGGCAGCACACCGACGGCCGCAGCGCCGAGTGGCCGCACACCCCCGAGAAGTCCATGGAGGTCTGCTGCGGCGACCTGCGCACCAAGCAGCACTTCCAGGACTTCAAGCTGCATGTCGAGTTCCGGGTGCCCAAGCTCCCGGACGACGTCACGGGCCAGGACCGCGGCAACAGCGGGGTCTACCTCCAGGAACGGTACGAGGTGCAGATCCTGGACTCCTACGGCGTGAAGAACCTCGCCAACAACGAGGCGGCGGCGATCTACCTGAAGAAGGCCGCCGACCTCAACGCCTCCACGGCGCCGGAGACCTGGCAGACGTACGACATCACCTTCCGCGCCGCCCGTTTCGGCGCGGACGGCAAGAAGACGTCGGACGCGCGGGTCACGGTCGTCTGGAACGGCAAGAAGGTCCACGACGACGTGGCCATCGACGGTCCCACCGGCGCGGGTGACCCGGAGTCGGCGGCGGCGGGCGCCATCCGCCTCCAGGACCACGGCAACAAGGTCCGCTACCGCGATGTGTGGGTGGAGCCGCTGTCCTCCTGAGCCCCGCGCTGCCCGGGTCTCCTGGGAGCGGCGCTTCCCCCCGGGCCTTGCCCGCGGCTCACGGGCCGCGGGCAAGGCCCGGCGCGTTCCTCTGTAGGGTCGGCGGCATGGGGGGGCGTGGTGGAGCACTCGCACGAGTCCGACGCGTTGGGCGAGATCGACTGGGCCGGGCTGCGGCACCACTACGGCTCCGCCGAGGATGTGCCCGCACTGCTGCGGCGGTGCGCGGGACCGGAGGCGCAGGACGCCGAGAACGCCGTCTTCGAGGTGGAGAACCTGCTCTTCCACCAGGGCGGCTGGGTCTGTTCCGCGGCCTCGGCGGCACTGCCCCACCTCGTACGGCTCGCCGCCGATCCCGAAGTGGCGGTCCGGCGCGGTGTGCTGGACCTGGTGGCGCTGCTCGCCGCGGAGGCGGGGCAGGTCGAGGAGCGGTTCCTGGACGCCGGGTGGCCCGCGGCCTGGGAGCGGGTCCTGGGCGGGATACTCGATCTGCTGGCCGATCCCGTGCCCGAGATCCGGCGGGCCGCGGCCGGTGCCCTCGCCCACTGCGCGAGCCCCGGCGCGCTGCTGCTGCCCGGCCTGTCGCGGCGCTGGCGGGCGGAGGACGACGCGGTGACCCGCCTGGACCTGGTCCTCGCCCTGGGGCAAGCGGCGGGGCGCGCGCCCGTCGGCCCGCTGGGTCAGGAGGTGCGCGCACTGCTGCACGGCCTGCTCGGCTCCCCCGAGCCGCAGCTGCGCCTCGCCGCCGTGCATGCCCTGGCGCCCGGCGATCCTGGCCTCGCCGCGAGTCACCTTGAGCCCCTTGTCGACGCGGTACGCGATCCGAGTGTGGCCCTGTGGCAGCGCTCCGCCGCGCTGGAGTGCGGAGCGACGGGCGTCCAGGCGTGGACGGCGACCCTGTTCCCCGGCCCGTCGCCCGCGTTCGTCCGCGGCCTGCTGGCCGACCACCCCGATCCCGGGCAGCGGCTCGGCGCCCTCGCGCAGGCGGGCGAACGCCATTGGGACAGCAGCGCGCCCGCCCCCGAGCTGCTCCCCCTCATCGCGGCCCGCCTGGCGGACACCGACACCGAAGTCCGCTACTGGGCGGCGCACTTGCTCGCCTGCGCCGGACCGGCCGCCGCCCCGTACGCCGACGAAGTCGCCGCCCTCCTCGACGACACCGAGGTCCGTACCGCCCGTACGGCGCATGGGGAGACGGTCGCGGACGCCGCCCTGTGGGCGCTGGCCCGGATGCGTGATCCGCGCTGCGTGCCGACGCTGGCCGCGTGGATCGCCGCGGGCCGGACGGCGTGCTTCGGTGCGTCCGCTCAGCACAGCGCCGCGAACTACTTCTTCCCCTGGCTTCCCGGCCTGGACGACATGCTCGTCGGGCTCCCGGACCTCGCCGGTCCGCTGCTGCCGGTGCTCCGCGACCGGCTCACGCCCGCCACGGACGTCAAGGAAGTAGGCCGCCTCTGTGCCGTGCTCGCCGCCTGGGGGCCGGTCGCCGCCGGTGCGGTTCCCTCGCTCGTCGCTCTCCTCGCGGACGCGGAGCATTGGGTTCCGGCGGCGAAGGCCCTGGCGGAGATCGGAGCGGTGGACGGCGCGGTGCGCGAGGCGGTGTCGGCGCGCGAGGCGCTGGCGGCCCGCATGGCCGAGGGCGGTCCGGACGCCCAGGCCGCCGCATCGGCCTACTGGCGCCTCGGAGGAGAGCCGGGCCCGGCGCTGAAGGTACTGGCACCCGCCGCGACCACCGGCACATACCCGCACCCGGCCCTGCGCGGACTCGCCGGACTGGGGGCGCACGCGGCGGCGTACGCACCCGCGCTCAGGGCACGGCTCTCCGCCACCGATCCATGGACACGGACGGAGGCCGCGCATGCGCTGTGGGCGGTGACCGGGGACGTCGAGGGCACCGTCCCGGTCCTTCTCGATGTCGTACGCGATCTCGCCGCAGGCCGGTACAGGCCCGTCATGCTCACCGCCGTGCGCCATCTGACCCGCATGGGCCGCGCCGCCCGGCCCGCCGCCGATCTGCTGCGCGAACTGCCCGCGTGCGACCGGCGCCTGCGCTGTTTCAGCGGTTGGCGGGCCTTCACCGAGGACGCGGCGATCCGCTCGGCGGTCGATGACCTTCTCGCGGGCCATGCGGGTCAGATGGC
>NZ_JASKYR010000474.1:0-5377 GCF_041028215.1 Streptomyces flavofungini | reverse complement strand
CACTGGCGCCGTCATGAGCCAGTACGAGCGCAAGGAGGTCGCCGTACGGCGCCTCCTGGAGGGCGCACCGCCGCCGGTGCCGCCGGAGCTGTACGAGGAGGCGGTACGGCGCGGCGGACGCAGGCTGCGGCGGCACAGGGCGGTGCGCAGGCTGCTGTGGTGCGCGCTGATCGTCGCCGTCGTGGCCTTCGCCGTGTGGGCGTCCGTCGCCCAGCCGTGGGTGGAGCCGCCTACGGAGACGACTCCACCGCTGACGCGCTGGTAGCGGGGGCTCGGCCGCTGGTGACGGGCCTGGGCCGCTGGTGGCGGGGCCTGCCTAGGAGTCGAGCGCCTGCTGGAGGTCGGCGATCAGGTCGTCCGCGGACTCGATGCCCACGGAGAGGCGCACCAGGTCGGCGGGGACCTCCAGGGCGGAGCCCGCGACCGAGGCGTGGGTCATGCGGCCCGGGTGCTCGATCAGGGACTCGACGCCGCCCAGGGACTCACCCAGGGTGAACAGCTTGGCGCGGTCGCAGACCCGCACGGCCGCCTCCTCGCCGCCCGCGACCCGGAAGGAGACCATGCCGCCGAACGCCTTCATCTGCTTGGCGGCGATCTCGTGGCCCGGGTGCTCGGGCAGCCCCGGGTACAGGACGTGCGTCACGCGCGCGTGCCGGGACAGCATCTCCGTCACGCGGGTGGCGTTCTCGCTGTGCCGGTCCATGCGCACCGCGAGGGTCTTGATGCCGCGCAGCACCAGCCAGGCGTCGAAGGGCCCCGCGACGGCGCCCATCGCGTTCTGGTGGTAGGCCAGCTCCTCGCCGAGCGCGGCGTCGCTCACGACCAGCGCGCCGCCGACGACGTCCGAGTGGCCGCCCATGTACTTCGTCATGGAGTGCACGACGACGTCCGCGCCGAGCGCGAGCGGCTGCTGGAGGTAGGGGCTCGCGAAGGTGTTGTCGACGACCAGGCGCACCCCGGCCTCGCGGGCGATCTGCGCGAGCGCCGCGATGTCGGTGATGCCGAGCAGCGGGTTGGAGGGGGTCTCCACCCAGATCGCCTTGGTGCGGTCGGTCAGCGCGGCCCGGACGGCCTCCGGGTCGGAGGTGTCGGCCACGGACCAGTCGACGCCCCACCGGGAGACGACCTTGTCGAAGAGGCGGAACGTGCCGCCGTACGCGTCATTGGGGATGACGACGTGGTCGCCGGGGCTGAGCAGCGTACGGAGCAGGCAGTCCTCGGCCGCCAGTCCGGACGCGAAGGCGAGACCGCGACGGCCGCCTTCGAGGGCGGCCAGGTTCTCCTCCAGGGCGGTCCTGGTCGGATTGGCGCTGCGGCTGTACTCATAGCCGCCGCGCAGACCGCCCACGCCGTCCTGCTTGTAGGTCGAGACCTGGTAGATGGGCGGGACGACGGCGCCGGTGAGGGGGTCGGCGGTGTTGCCGGCGTGGATCGCCACGGTCTCGAAATTCTGCCTGCTGTACGAGTCACTCATGCGGCCTGAGCGTAGTGCGCCGAGGGGGCCTTCCGCCCCGGTCGGTGCGGGTACGTCCCCACAGGTTGGCCAATTGTCGGACCCGTCTGGTTCGCTTGGTGCATGGAGATTCTCTGGGTCCTGATGGCAGTGATCATGATCGGCGCGGTCCTCGGGCCGGTCCTGCTGCGCAGGCGCGGCGGAATCCGGCAGGTCGCCCCCGGTTCGCCGGACGCCGCGGACCCCGAGAACTACGGCTTCCTGCGCCAGGAGGAGCTGGACATCCGCATGCCGGGCCCGGACGCGGACCTGCTCGAAGTCCTCGATCTGGTCCAGCGCACCCAGGAGTGGAAGGCGGCGTCGCAGCTCCTCGTGGGCACGGAGACGCACGGCGAGCAGCGCTGGCAGCGCGTGCAGGCCTTCGCGGGCGCGGCGTCCCTGGAGCTTCAGCGGCGGCCCGGCGGGGTGAGCGACAACCCGGGCGGGCAGTGGCTGCGGGTCTGGCGGGCCGAGGCGCCCAAGGACGCGGGCGGCGCCGCGGTGCACGCGGAGTTCCTGGTCCAGCAGGCGTGGCGGACCTCCACGCAGGGGACCGACGAGTTCCGGATCATCCTGGAGGAGGCGAGGGAGGCGTGCGCGCAGGCGGCGCTGCTGGCCCCCGGCGACCCCATTCCGTACATCATCGAGCTGTCCATCGCGCGGGGTCTCGCCTATCCCCGCGAGGAGTTCGAGCAGCTCTGGCTGAAGATCCTGGACCGCGCGCCCGCGCACATGGGGGCGCATCTGGCGGCGCTGCACTACTGGTGCGAGAAGTGGCACGGCTCCCGTGACCTGGCCCAGAGCTTCGCGGAGGCGGCCGCGGCCCGTGCGCCCAGGGCCTCCCTGCTCGCCGCGCTCCCCCTCTTCGCGGTGTACGAACACCTTCCCGAGGTCAATCTCGTCCGCGGGTTCTACGAGAGCGAGACCGTCACCAAGGCCATAGAGGGCGCCCTCTTCGCGGTGCACGCCGCGCGGCCGGGCGACCCGATGCTGGCGCACGTCCGCCATCTGCTGGTCTTCTTCCTGGTCCGCTGCGAGCGCTGGGGCGAGGCCATGAGCCAGCTCGTCCATGTGGACGGCCATGTCGGCGCCCTGCCCTGGACCCTCTCCGCCGACCCGGCGTCCGACTACGCGATCTACCGAGCCCTGGCCGTCGCGGGGTACGAGGCGAACGGCGGCAGCCCGGCGACGCTGCCGCACTAGGCGCCTGGCGGCGAGACGGAATGCGCCCGCGTCCACCGGCGTTGTGCGAAGGCACAGAGACATCCGGTGCGCAACGACACCCGGTGCGCAGAGACACCCGGTACAGACCTGGTCACGTACGACGTACGAGGAGAGAGACCACATGATCTTCGGCCGCACGCCCGAGCTCCCCACCCCGGAGCAGGCGCTCAAGGGCCGGGCGACCCCGGAATTCGAGGTCCCCTCCCGCCACACGGTCCTCGGCAACCCGCTCCTCGGCCCGTACCCCGAGGGCATGGAGGTCGCGGACTTCGGCCTCGGCTGCTTCTGGGGCGCCGAGCGCAAGTTCTGGCAGACGGCCGGCGTCTGGACGACCTACGTGGGCTACCAGGGCGGTTACACGGAAAACCCCTCCTACGAAGAGGTCTGCTCCGGCCTGACCGGCCACGCGGAGGTCGTTCGCGTCGTCTTCGACCCCACGCGCGTCTCGTACGAATCGCTCCTGAAGCTCTTCTGGGAGTCGCACAACCCCACGCAGGGCTTCCGCCAGGGCAATGACGTGGGCACGCAGTACCGCTCGGCGATCTACACGCACTCCCCCGCGCAGGAAGCGGTCGCGGAGGCGTCCCGCGACGCCTACCAGCAGGTCCTGACGGCCGCCAGCCACGGCACGATCACCACGACGATCCTCCCCGCGGGCCCCCGCCCCTTCTGGCCGGCGGAGCCCTACCACCAGCAGTACCTGGACAAGAACCCCGACGGCTACTGCGGCATCGGCGGCACAGGCGTAGAACTGGAAAGCCCCTCGGAAACGAACTGGGGCCGAGCCTGCCCGACGGGGATCGCGCCTGCGCCGGGGGCGGGGAGCTGAGCGGCCTGTGGGGGCGCGACCTTCGGGAGACGCCCCCACGCACACGGCGCTAGTCGCCCTGCTTCTTGACGTACGCGACGGCCATCATGCAGAGGCCGAACGCTGCGCTGAAGGCTGCTGCCCCCGTGCCGACCGCCGACGCGAGCGACATGCCCAGAGCGGCCCACAGAAGACCGCCGACCAAGCCCGCGATCACGGAGACCAGAAAAACGATCACGACTTCGTAGACCCGGTGATTACACACCGGTACCTGAGTGGACAAGGACGATCCTTCCGAGTTCCTTCAGAACATCGGCGTCCGGGTCTCGCGGGGTGTGACACTCATGCCAGCCGGACGACCCATGCCTACACACTGAGGTCGTAGCCAGGGCGCATCGCCTGGGAGGCGAACGCCTGGACACCACGGGAAAATCACGTGGTCTGAGCACGGCATGCGATGTGCATCCCCCTGATCTCGCCCTCACCGTCGGCGGCCACCGAGCGGTCGGCCAATCCTATCTCCACTGCCGCAACAAGCTCCAGCCATAAGGCAGTTGCTTCATCGAGCCCCTCGTGACGGGCGGGGCAATCGGTATGTCTATGAGTGGTGAAATGGCTCGAACGTTCCTTGTCGGGAAACGTGGTCGTGTCTTATCGTCCTCCGAATTCGGCGGAACCGGAGAATCCTGGAGGAGAAGTGCAGCAGATTTACGATGAGGAGTTGCAGGTCAACGTCACCGAGACCGGCGAGGTGTTCGTGGACGTGGGCGAGTGGTTCGAGGGTACGAGTTGTCGGGACGAGTCGGGGGTCCATCATGACGACTGACGCCACTTCGGTGACGTTGGTCGTGACGGCGAAGAAGGACTTGACCGCGGATCTCGTGGTGCGGGAGCTCGGCAGGGCGGGTGCCGGTACCGGCACCGGCACCGGCACCGGCAGGGTGCATCGGATCGATCCTGCCGATGTGCCCCGCGCGCTGGAGATAGAGGCAGACCTGAAGAGTGGGGCCTTTCGGCTGCGAGACCGGTACCGCACGACCCACTCCGACGACATCACGGCGGTCTACTGGCGGAAACCGCAGGCGTCCGGACAGGATGAGCACGTGGCAGCCCTGTTCGGGCTCCTGTTCACGCTCGACACTCCCCTCTGGGTCAACCATCCGTGGCACAACGAGAGGGCGGCGCACAAACCGCCCCAGCTGATCCAGGCCAGGAGGTCCGGCCTCGCCGTGCCGGACACGTTGATCTCCTCAGAGCGTGAGACAGCGCTGAAGTTCATGGAGAGCGGAGAATTCCGCGTCATCACGAAGACACTCCGACAACAGCAAGGCGCTCTCGAACCAGCCAGAATCGCGGCTCCGGAGGATGCCGAAACCGGATTGATTCTGTTGCAGCAGTACGTGGAGAAGGACTTCGACGTGCGTTTGACCGTCGTCGGAGAACAGTTTTTCGCCGCGCGGATCGTGTCCCCTCCCGGTGTGACCGACTGGCGTCAGCCCTCTCCGGGCACGCTCACTTTCGAAGCACTGCGAGAGATTCCCCCGGACGTCCGCCGCGGCGTCTCGTCGTACATGGAGTTCTACGGCCTGCGGTACGGCGCGTTCGACTTCGCGGTCGACCGCCAAGGCTGCTGGTGGTTCCTCGAATGCAACCCCAACGGCCAGTACGGCTTCATCGAATACGCCACGGGACTGAAGATCAGCCGAGCTCTGGCACATCTCCTGCTGCGCCCAGCCCCTCTGCCCTCAGCGAATCTGCCCCCAGCCGATATCGGCGGCGGCCGCCGGTTCGTCGGGCAAGGGTGAAGGCAGCGCCGCGGCGTCGGAGTCGCGGGAGATCTGGGAGGCTTCATG